>CALJUK010000885.1 GCA_937975745.1 uncultured Planctomycetaceae bacterium
TACCGTGCAACAGGCCGCGATCCTGGCCTCGTGTCAGCTCGCGGTCCAGGCGGTTTGCTCGTTCCAATGCCGCTTGACCGGCTGTATTGACGACCGCTCGCAGTTGCTTGCCCCAGGTTTGGAGCCGATCGAGATAGAATTGCGTCAACTCGACGGACGTAAACTCTCCGCGGCGGAGTCCCTCGGCGAGCGTCCGAATGGAAGCAAAGGCCGTCTCCCGCGGCCGAGTTTTCATTGGAGAGGGTCCTTGCGGTAGGCCGCGAAACGATACGCGGGGTGATCGGAGTTTTCGAGCGGAAACTCGCGAATGACCTGGCCCCGGTATCGGTCGAAGTCGACTTCTTCTCGTATCGAATCCAGGATGTTGTCGGTCAAACGCGGGTCGGGATAGTCGGCGGCGATGATCCGTACGAGTAGATCGGTCACATCGTCGGCCGGTTTCGTCTCGCGTCCGGGCGAGCTGTCCGGCGAAGGCTTCTGGGCGGTCACCGCCGGACGATTCGCTTCGGCTGGTTTCGCTTCGTCAGCCGTCGCCGACGCAGGCACGCTTTCCATCGTCGAGACAGCCAGTGTTCCCAACGCCAGATGGCGGCCGAACTCTCGACGGTTGAATGATTGGGGCGGAGGGGGTTCGGGGGACATCACGTGGTCTCCTGCTGCACCGATTCGGACGTCTTTCGATCGCGGCGACCAACGAGACTCCAACGGAAGACAACCGGCGGAGCGGACAGCAGTGTCCGCCGCAAGTCGGTGTCATCAAGATAGACTCGTGCGGGAATCAAGTGGCCGGTCACTTCCAGCGTGCGGGGGGATGAACTCCACGGGTAGGGGGCCACTTCGATGTCGGACTCTGTGACGGGGGTCCAACAGACTTCCGAACCATCCGGTGTTGTGACATTCCACGGCGTTGTCGGCGGAGCGCAACTTAGCCACAAACTGACACGATCGAAAAAACGAACACATTCGACACCGAAGCGTTCGTCTTCGTCCGGATCGGGCGAGCGTTTTCGAACTTCGGCTCGCCATTCCTTTTTTAACGCCGACTGCTCCTGCTGGAAGTGGTGAATGGCAGCCATGTCGTCGGCATTGTCCCGGCGCGATGCGGACGCGAACTCGGCTAAACGGCAAAAATGATCGCTAATCCACAGGGCGCACCAGGGGTCGCGTTCGGCTGCCGCAACGATCCCCCGGGACCAGAAGGCCGTCGAGACAGTCATTGGCATTTCGGTAAAGTCACGAGGGATACCGGTTTCCGGGGCGATCGTGGGAACCTGCTCGTATTCGGCCCAGCCATCGTCGTGCGTCGCGATGGCCGACCTGAGAACGTCAAACCAGCGGAACGATTCCAGCCGAGGTGCACACCAGTCGCGCGCCAGATCCGCCGCCAGTCGAGCATGTGCTGTTTGCGGGATCAAAGCCCAGGCGGATTGATGGTCTCGGCGGATCATTGCAGGTCCCGTATAGTCAACGACCGTCCGGCAGCACGTGCCGCCTTCATGGCTTCCTCGCGTTGATTCCGCCGGTTCAAATGCTGGTCCCAGTCGAACCAGCGTAGTCTCGCGTCGTGCTTGCGAGCCACCAGGCCCAGCATGCCCGCCATGGCAGAGGCGACAAAGTGTCCCAGGATAAATCCGGTTCCCAGGGCGATCGGCAGCCGGCCAGTGGTCCAGTCGAAGCGAGCCGCGACAAAGTCGCCCGCCAGATATGACAGACCGATGGTGCCGGCTGCCGGTACCAGCATGATCGACAGGACCGCAAAGTAATCGCCGAAGCATTTCCCAATCCACGCCAGGGGCGTCAAGGGATCCTGCCGGTCGGTCAAGGCCGCGACTGTGAGCGCCATCGGGAGATACAGATAACCCAGAATCGCGTAATAGACCACAATCCAACCCAAGTCAGAGAGGACTTTCGTGTTAGACGAACTGCCGCCGTACCAACCAGCCAATGCCGGCATCAGCGGCAGCAGGAGTGGCAGGGCGACGTAGAAGTGCGGGACCAGGGCATGCAACAGATGATTGACTCCACCGACGTGGCTCTCCCGCGCGATGTAGCGGTCCTTCATGGCCATTTTGCGGCAGACGATGAAATACGTTTCGAACAGATGTGAGAAGAATCGCACCACGGCATACACCAGAATGACAACCAACGGAACAGTGGTGAGCGCGAGAAGTTCGGTGACCAGCAGGACGTCGACATCATCGGATACATTCGAACCATCTGAGAATGCGGCCCGAATGGGCTGCTGAATGGCAATCAGCAGGCAAACGCCCGCCATCAATGCCAAATAGACGCGAGTCCAATTCAGGTAAATTGATGCGACAAGTGACGCGCCGGCACTGAGGATACAAGACAGCGCAATTATTCCACCACCGCCGCCGTAAACAAAATCACGCAGCAGAAACAACACGAACAGAAAAATGCCCGTTAGGACAACGCCAACAGCCTGCAAAGCCATGATGATGGCTTCGGCGACGACTGTCTCGCCGGACCAGGTTGCAGAGACAACTTCTTTGAAGGGGACCGGCCCGAACTGCCGAGGACCTTCGTCGATCAGTTTGCGGGCACGTCGGCCGCCCGGCGGCAATCCACTGCTCATTCAACAATTCCAAATGGAAGCGGCTGGAAAGAAACGGCGATGATCGTCATTGGTCCCAGCGGCGAATTGTCGGGGGCCGGCCAGCCGGCGCTAACGGGAAACGTCTCTCAGCCAATAGGTTTTTGACTCGTTCCGTCGAGCCACCAACCCCATCATCTTCATCAGGACCGCAGCCGGATACTGAACGGCGACCCAGGCCAACGCCACGGTCAAACCAACTCGCCCGGCTTCCGAAAATCCCGCAGCCGATACCCAGGCCGCCGCTGCGAGCGAAATGGCAAGTAGCAGCAGTGGCAGGGTGAAGGCGATCACTAGAATGTAGTCGACGAGAGAGTGGGCAATCCAGCCAACGACGATGGATAGCCGGTGCGTCCCTGTAATGGCGACGATTGTCATTCCCATCGGCACGTAGAGAAGCAAAGTGATGCCGGCTGCGATTAGCCCCGTCTGTCCGATCGGAATTTGTGGAGCAATGAGCCGTGCTTCAGCTGGAGCGGAGAACTGCGCGAGAAAGCCGATCAGTCCGGCAAAGGCGGCCGACGTCAGCAGCACATCCAGAAAACGTTTCAGCGATCCCAGTCCGGTTGGCGGGGGTGTAAACTTGACTTCAGCCAACGCTGCATGCCGGCAAATGGCCAACTGGCGGCCGACAATATACGAATACAACCGCAGGAGCCCCCAGACTGACATCCCCCAAAAAGGTGCGACCGCCACCAGTATGATCCGCCGGTCACCCTGCGTGTACGGGACGAGTCGCGCGACTGTGGCCGTGGCAAGTTCGATGTAGACCGCAATCAGGTCCAGGACGCCGTTCAACGAGGCATTGCCCGTTGTAATACCGGCCACCTTCTCGGCGAATGATCGGGTCGACTCGGCGAACGGCTCAGCCACAAAAATGGCCGCGACGGAAGCACCCATTAATCCCAGGTACATCCGCCACCAACCGAAAACCCACACCATCGCCACAGTCGCCAACACCGCACCCGGAACGGTCATGGCGTCGATTTCGGCATGACCCGTCAGCAGCCAGGCCAGCACAACCGTCAAACCGCTGGCTACAGCCGCCATCAGGGTGAGGTGACCCGCTTCGGGGAGAACGACTTCCCGATTGTAATACGACCGAAAAATCTCGCCGCGGGTGGCCTCGGGAAGTTGCATCCGGTCAGAGTCCTGGTCGGCGGCCAGGGGAATTGTTTCCGATTCACGCGGCTGCCGAGTCGGCATGTCGGCCTCAACTGCGCCGCTCCCGCCACGGTTGCTCGCTTCCGTGTCATCGGCCTCGGACAACGGCTGGATGTAGTGTCCTCCCCATCGGTAACCAGAATTCGTTCCCCCCGCGTCGCCAGACGATGCGGCATCGTGGGGCGAAAGTCCGATCCCTGCCGCTCCTGACGGTTCGGCCTCCGAGCGATCGTCCAACTCGTCGTCGGTCGGTGGAAGTGGCGGCAGTCGTCCATCTGAAGATGCGGTCGGCTGCGGCAAGTCGGCCGATTGGTCGGAAAACGGTCTTGTGTCGGCATCTGTCGAAACGGGCCTGTTCGCCTTTGTCCCGTCCGCGTCTTTGGTTTCTGTGGTGATTTCTGATTGCGAGTTCGAATAGCCGGCAGTTTCGTCGAGGCTGGTCCGTTCCGGCGGTGTCATTTTCTCGACCGAAGGCATCACCATGCGGGGGCGTTCGTCGATTGTGATGACGGCGTCCGTTTCCTGAGCAATGCTTATCGGAGCGTACACCGAGCCCGGTTCGATGGGAGGTGGCGTCGCAATGTCGCCGGGAATGGGGATTCCCAGAAAGCGATCCCGGACCTTTCGATTCCCCGTGCGGATGATCAGCTGTTTGCCGAACAATCGCAGCCGGGGCGTCTTGACTCGCTGTGCGTACTCGGCGGATCGTTTGAATGTGATGTGCACATTCTGTTTTCGCCGCAGTCGGTAACCGAGCAGCATTCCCCCCAGCACGGTCGCCGGGATGATCACGAACGAGCCAAAC
>CALJUK010000886.1 GCA_937975745.1 uncultured Planctomycetaceae bacterium
TTCAACCGAGCAATGTCGTCCGTCGTGAATTCGGCGGGAAGATCGTCCGGCAGCAGTTGCAGCAGATCATCCGCCGTCCGGAAAATACGCCGCCCGGTCACATCGGTCAGGAAGCGATCTTCCACGCGATAGTCCTTCCCTCGAAACCGCGTTTTGCGGCGGGGGAGTCGGAATTCTTCCTGCTCAGTCAGTACCACCTCCAGCGTCAGTCGGGGATGCGGAAAGACCGGGACAAAGTGGACCAGTTCGCGACACAGGTCGTAAATTCTCTGACGAACCGGACTGTACCGCTTGGACGTGATTGCCCGGCCTTTGCCGGCTCGCTTGATTAGCAGCTTTCGAGCCGCCAGCGGTTTGACCACCGTGACCCGATGCGACCGCAGCAGGACCTCGACCTTGGTTCGGATCGATGACAGCGAGGCGCGCTGGATCTCGATCAACTCGCCACCGTCCACGACATCGATGCGGTAGCCGTCCACCTCGACTTCCTGCGCGGACTCGTCACCCGCGTAGAGCGCCTTCAATTGTCGATGCAGCGTCGATTCCATGACGTGCTACCACCACATCCCTGCGAATGCCCGATCGGCGCCGTTGCCTGAACCGGCGACGTAGACGCGTCGCGCGGCGGATCGTAGGCCAACACCGCACGGGGTGTCCAGCCAGGTTTCGGCTGACAGTTTGGTACTTGGCTTGGACCGCCGTCTGAGTGGAATCGCAGAGATGCCAACAAAAAAAGTCCCCTGCGTTGGGGGCAGGGGACTTGTGAGGGATTCGGATTCGGTGGAATCAGTCGCTCGAACGTTCCAGTTCTGGATGGCGGCGTTTGTCTCGCTTCTTTTCGGGCTTATCCTTGCCCCGTTTGGCTTCCGATTTGGCCTTGGCCTTCGCGGGCTTGTCACCCTTCGCCTTTTCCGCCGACTTAGCCTTGTCGGCCGCTTTCTCTCGTGCTCCTGCGGGAACCAATTGCTGGCGATGGTCTTCAATCCGCTGGGAGAGGATCTGGGCGTTGTGCCGAGTGTCGGCACACAGATCCGCCAGAGACTGCTCCACGGGCTGTTGAATGTACGACGAACCGGCTTTCCAGGCACCACAGCTGGCGTCGCCCGCCACACTGTAGCTTTGATCGAGTGACCGGAAGGCCGATGCCAGTTCGAACAGCTCGTCGTTGACGGCTGTCGCGGCGGAACTGAGTCCCACCGTTGCCGCCAGAACCCCCACAGTACCGACAGTCACGGCCTCGGCCGAGATCAACAGGCCGGCCTCATCATTCCACAACTTCTTCCACAATAACATGTTCTGCTCCTTGGACGAATGTCGTCCATCTTGGGTTGGCAACTCCGCGTCGATTGCACCAGGTTCCAAAGCGAGAGCGAGTGTGGCGCGGTGAGAGCAGAACCTGCGGAGTCCAAAGGTGCCCCTGTCGGGCGATCCCGTGTGGGGCTGTTAAGTCCACCTGTAAGGATTCTAAAACGTGTGCCAACTGATTTGAACATAACAATTTTAAGAAAGATAGCGATTTTGAGAAATATAGGTTGTGTGTTTCCGAGAGTTAACAGGCCGCAGGCCGAAAGGGAGGGAAGATACCGGGACGTCAAGGTGATGAACCCGCGGGATTTCTCGGGGGAATGGCTGTTTATCCTTGCCCGGCGGCAGATGAACGGGCATCATCGTTCGCATTGACATTCCCGATGTCCGGCCGTGTCTACCGCGGCATTCATCGGCCAGGCGGCCGCGGACCACCGACTGACTAGTTTGAAGGAATTGACGATGCTCGACCCGATCGGCATTCGCCTCTCGATCATGATGTTCCTCCAGTTCTTTGTTTGGGGGGCCTGGTACGTCACGGTCGGCAACTTCATGGGGGAGCATGGCATGACCGAGTCGATCGGGAATGCCTATCCGGTCGGCCCGATTGCCGCGATTCTCTCGCCGCTGTTTCTCGGATTAGTTGCGGACCGGTACTTTGCCACCGAACGCGTTCTGGGAGTCATGCACGGCGTGGGAGGAGTAATCCTCTGCTGTGCGCCGTTGGTTGCGACGGGGGCTGAATCGGCAAACCTGTTTGTGGGGTTGTTGCTGGTCTACATGCTCTGCTACATGCCGACTCTGGGCCTGTCGAATACGCTCGCCTTCCACAACATCACTGACCAGGAAAAGCAGTTTCCGGTGATCCGGGTCTTCGGGACGATCGGTTGGATCGTGGCGAACGTCGTGGTCAGCAAGATGTTGAAGGG
>CALJUK010000887.1 GCA_937975745.1 uncultured Planctomycetaceae bacterium
TGCGTGATCTGATGCGGCGTCACGTCAACAGCATCAGTCAAGCTCGCTTCGTCGAAGGAATGAACCGCGAGTTCGTCGAGTTGAATGCGGAGGGGAGCTTTGCCACAGCCATCGTTGGCACGTTCTTTTCCATCACGAAGACGGTTGAGCTCAGCGTGGCCGGCCACCCACACCCTCTCGTCTATCGCCAGAAAACCGGCAGTTGGGAAATCTATGACTTCGCCCCAGATGCCACCATGACTGCGGGACATGCGAACTTTCCTTTGGGCATTTTAGACAGTGTCACTTACGAACAATCGCGCCTGACACTCGCGCCCGGTGACATGCTTTTGGCCTACACCGATGGAGTGACGGAAATGCGGATTGCCAACGGCCAACTCCTGGAGACGCAGGGACTGTTGAAGTTGGTGCAGGCGCTCGATGCCACTCGGCACGAAGTCTTGCTGAAGAGCCTTCTTGCAGCTCTGCAAGAGCAGGCCACCGCACCGGTTGATGACGACTTGAGTCTGCTGCTGGCACGGGCCGACGGAAGTCGGCCGTCATTGTGGGACAGTGTGCGGGCGCCATTTCGATTTCTGCGACCCGTTCGCGATAAGACCCATCTCCGCTGAGTGCAACGATCGTCCGTTGGCCCGGCAGTATAGCCATCACCAGCCTGGCCTCAACGTGGTCCGCTTCGTGCTAACGCGAAGCGGAATGCCTGATTCGTCTTCAGAATTCACGTCAACGCCTCTCGAAGTCACACAAGTGGGGGCTATGATAACATCGGCTGGTGAACTCCCGCGCTTGTGGGCGAGCAGCCAACGACAGGCCCATATGAGCAATCATCGCTTCTTCATGCGGCGAGCGATCGAACTCGCGACACAAGTTCCTGAGCTGCCGTTCGCAGCAGTCATTGTGGATCAGGCTTCAGGTGCAATCCTCGCAGAAGGGTGGAACCGTTCGTCGTTGAATCCAATCTGGCATGGCGAAATCGACGCCATTAATGCCCTCGTCACGTCCGACTGCGAAGTGGACGGAAAGGATCTCGTTCTATACTCAACAGCAGAGCCCTGCCCGATGTGCCAGGCAGGCATTCTGTGGAGTGGTATCGAAACAGTCGTCTATGGGACGTCGATTCGGACTCTCCAACGGATCGGCTGCCGACAAATCGACATTCGCGCCGAAGAAGTCATTCGCAAAAGTCCAGCGTGGCGGTGCGCACTGATCGGCGGCGTCTTGGAAGCGGAGTGTGATGCGCTCTTCGAGCGGGCGTTCGCTCGGGAATGACGGTACCGGCGGCTGAAAGCCGTTCGCCATTGAATCGGGAAGTTGATGGTATGAGTCGTTGGTTCCCAGCGGGTTGCCTCGTTTGGCTCTTAATCAGTTCAGTAATGGTGACGGATGTGGTCGCCGATGACGCGGCACGGGTCCTGTTCGGTTTCGCCGATGCAGACTCCGCTAATGCGTGGAAAACCGTGAAGGACGGTGTGATGGGTGGCGTCTCGAAGGGCGAATTTCGGATCACGGAACGCGGTACCATGGAATTCTTCGGCACGTTGTCGCTGGAGAGGAACGGTGGCTTCGCCTCAGTCCGCAGCAAGGCCAGTCAGCTCGGCTTGAAGACTGGTGATTCGATCGTCGCAAAGATCAAGGGCGATGGGCGGGAATACTCGCTCAATCTCTATCTCAACCGCCGACTGATCGCGTTGTCCTACCGTGCGATGGTGCAGACGAAGAAGGATGAATGGGTGGAGGTCACAGTTCCTGTGGAGGCATTTCAGGCGACGTCATTCGGTCGACCGTTGACGAACGCGGCACCAGTCACGGCGCGCGAGATCAACGCGATTGGCTTCAAACTAAGTGACAAGCAGCCCGGTCCTTTCCTGCTCGAGATCGAGGCGATCAAGATCCTTTCCAGGGCTCCATAATCAGTCGTTGTCGCAATCGTAAGAGCTTTAGTCGGCCGAAGGGGCCGGAATGGTCCTCACAGGCGACATCGCGACGGCAGTGTTGGCGTATTGCCGCGTGAGGCTGAGGATGTGATCGTCGAGCTGCTCGAATGCCTTGGCGAGATCGGCAACGAGGGTGTCGCTGTGGCACGCCTGCTGGACTTCGTCTGGTGTTCCTTGCGGTTGTCATTCCACTCACGACAACCTGGAAGAAGCGGAGATCATGACAGACGATACAACAATCCGCCTGGGCTTGTGCTGCATCTTTCGTGATCAGCCGATCGAGTTCCGAAACACCCCGGTTAAATCGATCAGCCGTATGTCCCCCAATGCGCCATTGGCCAAATTGTCGCATCTCTGCCTCGCCAACGCCGAAGCATTGGAGGTGTCGCTTCAATTCTGTGTGGATAACGGCATCGGCTGTTTTCGCGTCAATAGCCAGATCCTTCCGCTGAAGACGCACGCCCAATGTGGATACAACGTCTTCGATCTTCCTGACGGTGAGGAAGTTGTTCGACGGTTCAAAATGTGCGGTGAATTCGCGCACCAGCATGACGTGCGAACGTGCTTCCATACCGACCAGTTTGTGGTGCTGAACTCTCCCCGCGCCGACGTGGTTGACCGCTCTG
>CALJUK010000888.1 GCA_937975745.1 uncultured Planctomycetaceae bacterium
ATTCGAGAAGCATGGCCAGCAGATTGCCTGCGTGATCCTGGAGCCCGTGGTGGGGAACATGGGCGTCGTCGTTCCCGATCAGGCATTCCTGCAGACAGCCCGCGAACTCTGCACGAAGCACGGCGCGGTCCTGATCTTTGACGAAGTGATGACCGGCTTCCGACTGGCCTGGGGTGGCGCGCAGGAGCGATTCGGCATCACTCCCGATGTGACAACGTTGGGAAAAATCGTCGGCGGTGGCATGCCGGTCGGTGCCTACGGTGGCCGCCGCGACATTATGCAAACGATCGCTCCAGCTGGTCCCGTTTATCAGGCCGGAACACTCTCGGGAAACCCGGTCGCCATGGCGTGTGGCCTCGCCACGCTGAAGCAACTGCAGAACTTGGCCCCCTACGAACGCCTCGAGACGTTGACTGCAAGGCTTTGCGCTGGTCTCGCCGACGCAGCAGAACAGGCGGGCGTGCCGTACAGTGTGGCTCGCGTGGGAAGCATGTTCACCCTATTCTTCAACCCGTCACCAGTGCGGAATTACAGCATTGCCGCCCAGAGTGACACCAAGCGGTTCGCACGCTACTTCCAGGGAATGCTCGACCGCAACGTCTACCTGCCGTGCAGTCAGTTCGAGGCCAACTTCGTTTCGGCCATCCATACCGAATCGGACATCGACCGAACGATTGCCGCCGCAACCGAGGTTCTTCCCTCGCTCGTCTCCTGAGACGGCATTTTTTCCGAAGAATACGGCAACTCATACTGATGCCTTGTCGGGTGTGAGGTTCTGATTCTGCCGACCGGAGGAGTGAGATCGTCTACAACGGTCATGCGAGCCTCTTCTCTGCTTCGCTGTTCGCGAACAGCACACCTCGACCTCGAACTCCGAGCTAGAGTTCAGCAGACGACCTCGGCGTCGATCGACCGGCCATGTTCCACCCGGAGGTGGTTCCGCCGGCAAGTGATGTCCGGTCGTTCGATGCTTCGATGCGCGTGCAGCCCGTCGCGGCAACGTTCCCGACGGGTCCACTGCGCAGAGTATCCTTGAAGGCGACCGCCCCTCGTGACCTGTCCGGGGCATTGTGTCGCGTTTCGGAAAGATGTGAACCGCACGAAATCCTGCGGAATTCGTGTCTGTGATCTCAAATCCGCACGCAACATGAACCGCTGGACGCAGCACTCGGAATTCGTACAAGATGACCACCCCGACACCCGTAGCTGATCCGCCTGCCCCCTGGCCGGTTGAGCGACGGACCCAAGACAACTCGGCTACAAGTCGAAGCCGTTCGGCATCGATTCCTTCGGTCGCTGCGCCACGTGATGCCGTCAGAACGGCGCAGAGGAATGCGATCCGGCAGCACAACTCGCGATCCCCCAAGCCGGCAGCCGTGATTGCGCGGATGGAACAATCCGCCAGTTCGAGAGTGGCATTCACTTTTTTCCTGATGGTGACCGCAACGCTGTTTTTGCGACCAGCGGAAATCATTCCGCCCCTGGCGGGTCTGCCCATCTACGAAGTGCTCATTCTGGCGACGGCCGGTCTGTCGTTTCAGAGCGTGATCCGTAAACTACGTTGGAACTCTCTGCGGATCAGCCCAATCACGATTTGCGTTTTGGGTCTGCTGGCGGCCACGGCTTTGTCGCACGCGTCACATGCCTACCTGTACGGCCTGCGCACCTCAACGATCTTCGTTGCCAAGACACTGGTGTCCTTTGTGCTGATGATTGCCGTCGTCGACACGCCCGATCGTCTTCGACGGTTCGCCTTAACAACCGCAGTCTGTTCGTCCGCCATGGTCGCTTTGTGCGTCGTCGACTACGTCGGCATTGTTGACTTTCCATTCATCCAGCACGTCGCGGACCGCGATGGTGTTCTGGCGACGGGAGAAGCCAACAAGGTCCTGCGGATGCGGGGGACGGGCATCTTCCAGGACCCGAATGACCTGGCCCTGCTGATTGTCGGCACGCTCATGCTGTGCGCTTACCTGCTCTCCAATTCAGCCCTTGGCGCGGTCCGCTTCGCCTGGCTGGGGCCGATCGCCATTCTGCTTTCGGGGCTGTTTTACACGCGGTCACGTGGTGGACTGTTGGCGTTCGCTGGGGCGATCTTCGCCTTGATCCTGGCCCGTTGTGGCAAGAAGGTCGCCATCGCCATTGGAGTCTGTGGTGTCCTGGCGATTCCCGCCGTCGCTGGCCGCCAGGGAGAGATTGATCTCGAAAGCGGCACCGGTCATGAACGGCTGCTGCTGTGGCGGGAAGGCATCGTGGCCGTCATGTCTCCCGACCTGCTGTTCGGGATTGGACAAGGACTCTACGGAGACTTAGCTGGCCTGGTCGCCCACAACTCGTTCGTGCATGCCTACGTTGAACTCGGCCTGTTCGGCGGAACGCTGTTTTTTGGCTGTTTCTTCTTTGCCGGTTGGGCATTTTATCGCATGCGCCGAGATCGAATTCCGATCGTCGTTCCAGAATTAAAACGCTTCTTCCCCTACGCCTGCGCGATCGCAATGGGCTGGTGCGTCGGCATGTTGTCACTCTCACGCTGCTACGTCGTCCCCACGTACATGGTGATCGGGCTAATGGCCGTCTACGTCGAGATGCTCGGCAAACAGACGACACCGCCCCGACCGTTGTTGACCTGGTCCCAGTCGAGCGTCACGCGTCTGACGGCGGCCAGTGGAATGTTCTTCGCCGCCATTGTCGTGTTTGTTCGAGTGATGGCTCGATAGTCGAGCTCGGAATTTTGTTGCCAGACGTTTAGAAGCATTGGACCTGAGATGGCTCCTTCGGTTGTATCCGTCGAACCAAATCACACACCACCTGCCGACGGCCGGACCGCAGCCGATAGCAGATCGCGCGGTTCGGCTTCACGTCAACGAGTCGGGCAACGGACGCGGCTGCCGCCTGAGATCGCACGTCAAGCAACCGCCGTCCAGCTCCCACCGACCGTCATGGCACCGACGAAGCGGACTTGTTCTGTCCGCGTCCTGCGACATTCAGATCTGACCACTTCGTTCGTCAATGCGTGGGAACAACTGGAGCGAACGGCCTGGACACCGAACGCTTATCAGGCACCACAGTTTGTCCTGGCCGAACTCAAGCATCTCCTGCCCGATGCCCAGCCGTTGTTTCTGGCGGTCGTCACCAATGAATCGCAAGCGACGTCGTCCTCGGAAGGCCTCTGGGACGAAGCTGTTGACAGGCTGGTCGGATTAACGATCGTTTCGCCCACGTGGGGCAATCGTGATTTGCCGTTACCTCATCTAGAGGCATTTCGATCGGACTATACGGCACTCGATGGGATCCTGCTGGACATTGAGTATGCCGAGTCTGCCGCCGAAGCGTTGTTCGATTTCATTCAGAATTCCAGTTGGCATGGATTGGGCTTCGAGGTCACCCACGTCGGTAGCGAGCAGGCCAACCTGTTGCAGAAAGTGGCCGACCGACGGGGCATCGAGTGGTCCGAACAGTATCGCTGGCAGCGTGCCGTCATGCCCCGGTCGACGGCGCAAAACAATTACGAAATGACCGCGATCAGCAGGAATCGACATAAGAAACTATGTCGGAAGCAGCGTCGATTGAAGAGATGCGGCCGGTACGAGTTCCGGATCCACCGCGAGCCAATCGACTGCATGCACGCAGCTGAGCACTTTCTCGAACTGGAAGCCATGGGTTGGAAAGGTGAAAACCGATCCGCAATGACCTGTGATCGCGATCGTCGTGACTTCTACCTGAAAATGGTCTTCGATTTCGCCCGCGCCGGGCGAATCTTCTTCACCGACATCGTCCTGAACGGGAAGGTCATCGCGATCTCGTGCAATCTGCTGTCCGAGGGGACGGCCTTTGCATTCAAGATTGGCTGGAATTCCAAGTTTGGAGTTTACTCTCCCGGCTTGTTGAACGCATTCGAGAAAACTCAGGCCATGAGTTCAGAGCTCTCCGATCTTTCACTCTTCGACAGTTCAGCGCAACCCGGCTCGTACCTGGAACAGATCTGGCCGGATCGCATCAGCTGCGCCAAGGGACAGTTCATCTGCAGTTCGATGGGGCGGGCGGCAGCATTCGCTGTGCGGCAAGCCCGCCGCTTAAAGCGGCAACTGAAGCCACTCCGCACACACACCAATGCGAATTCACGGAGTCTTCCGTCACGTCAGCAGGAGCTTGACGCATGAGTCATCCACCTTCGGTTCGCACGAACATCATCTGGGGTTGGGCTGACCACGCCATCGGACTGTTCGTCGGACTGTTCATGATGCCGTTCGTTCTCCACACCTTGGGGGACGAGAGCTACGGCACGTGGCTCTTTATCAATTCGATCGCTGGCTACTCGGGATTGCTGTATCTCGGGTTTGGACAGACGATCTGCCGATTTACGTCGACCTACCATACGCAGCAGGACTGGGACCGGCTGAATCACGTCTCCAGCGTGGTCTTCGGGATCTACATGGTCACCGGAGCCATTGCCCTGGCCATCTCCGGTTTGCTGTCCTGGCTGGTCCCGAGTCTGGATTGCTTTTCGAGTATGCCGGCTGGAGAGATTCGACTGGTTGTCCTGCTGACCGGTCTGACAGTCGCGCTCTCTATCGTGGGGAGCGTTTTCGGCGGTATCTTGATGGGGACACAGCGGTTCGACCAGTATCGGGGGATCTCCATTGCCTCGGCAATCATTCGGGTGGCCTTGGTCGTTCTGTTCCTCAAACACGAATCGGGCCTAGTCCGACTGGCTGTCGTGTTTACGATCGTGACGATTCTGGAGAATGCGGCCTACATCACGCTGGCCTACCGTGGAGTCCCAACGCTCAGGATCGATCTGCGGAGCGTGTTCAAGGAGGGAGTGGGCGAATACTTCCAATTCGGAATGCTCTCGTTCCTGAATACGATCGCCTCGCAGGTCCTGGCGGTAACCGACACAGTTATTATCGGAATCTACTTCGGTCCGTCGCACATTGTTCCCTTTTACATTGCACTCCGGTTGTCCCGCTTCGTCGGCCAGCCAATTAATCAAATCGCTGGAGTCTTCATGCCACGGGCGGGAGAACTCCACACGCAGAACAACACCAGACAACTCAGGAAGCTGCTCGCCCTCGGTGTCGGTGTTTCGTTCCTGATGACCGCCGGTGTCCTTATCGGAGCCGCCTGGTTCGGTGAGACCGTCATCAAAACGTGGGTCGGCCCGGGCTACGAACTGAGCCACACGCTGCTGTTGATTCTGCTGTTCGCCCAACTGGTCGTCATCCCAACACAGGTCATCCGCTCAGTCTTGTATGGCGTCGGAAACGTTCGTCTGCCGGCAATGTTGTACCTGACCGAGGCCATCTGCAACGTCGTCCTGACGCTGCTGCTCATCAAGCCCTTCGGCCTGATTGGTGTGGTCACGGCAACGGTGATTCCAGTCTTCTTGATCGAGTTGTTTATTCTGGCCCGCTAT
>CALJUK010000889.1 GCA_937975745.1 uncultured Planctomycetaceae bacterium
CGGACTTCATGCCCTGTTCGAGCGGTCGTTCAAACAGCTTCGACATGTCCGGGCGGAACGGCTGATACGATGGTCCGAGGAACCCGGCCCGGGCACTGTTTCGAACCAGAGGGCGCCCCTGCATCAAGTCCACAAACGTCGGGGCGACATCTTCCGGAGAACCCCACAGCCTGGACAGGACCGAGCCGACAACTGGCCAGCCTCCCAGCGATTTCAGATCTTTCTCGCTGTATCCCGACTGGCATTGGAAGGCGTTGTGGGCACCGGCCGAACCGACAAGGCTTCGCACGAAAACGCAACGATCCGAGATTGTCGCCAGCTTGGGCAACAGTTCGCAAAGTTCGATTCCGGGGACATTCGTGGAAACGGGCACGAATTCACCGCGGATTTCGGCTGGCGCATCCGGCTTGAGGTCCCACATGTCCATCTGCGGCGGACCACCGTCAAGATGCAGAATCAGCAGCGATTTCCGGGACGACCCGATGCCGGCGGCTGCTTCCGCACGCAGCAGATCAGCCAGCGTCATTCCCCCCAATGTGGCTACGCCAGCCGATAGGAAACTCCGGCGCGAGATGCCGTCGCAATGTCGGACAGTCTTGCCCAGCAAACTCAGCATCGTTTGGTTGCTCTCCGAGAGATTCGGCGGGATATCCACGAGAACGGGACCGGTCATTCTCAACGTATAAGCATCTCTGGATTCGACATTCATTGCAAGTCGACTTGAACAAAACGGGACTCCCGGCCGGGAGTCGGACCGCGTCGCTGGAAAACGAGTGCAGACGGGATGTTGCATTCGCGTGGAAAGTCTCCAGAATGGTGGCATCGAGCCATTCACTTCTTTGTCGATTATTTCGGTCCCATCGCCCCATGCCGGAACCCCCAATCTCCTCCAGTGCGCCGAACGAAGCGACGTGTTCCGGATTGCGAATTCGCGAACTGACGAAGCGATTCCCTTCCCGCAGCGGAGATGTGATCGCGGTCGATCACGTTTCGTTTGATGTCAATCCGGGGGAAGTCTACGGCCTGCTCGGTCCCAACGGCGCCGGCAAAACAACCACACTGCGCATGTTGCTGGGGTTGCTCCCGCCCACCAGCGGTTATTCCGAAGTTGCCGGATTCCGGTCGGCCGAGGATGCGGACGAAGTCAAACGACGGGTCGGCCTGGTCTCGGCGAATACGGGACTCTACTCGTGGCTGACGCCCCGCGAATACCTGCTGTTCTTCGCCGATTTGTACGGCGTCCCACCAGAGTTGGCTGCGGCGCGGCTGGAAGGCTTGAAACAGCGGTTCGCGTTGGAAGACTTTCTGGACAGGCGATGTGCGTACTTGAGTACCGGGCAAAAACAGCGTGTCAATCTCGCGAGAGCCCTGATCCACTCCCCGCCGATCATGCTGCTCGACGAACCGACACGCGGGCTCGATGTCCTTGGGAGTCACGCCATTTTCGAATATATCGCCGATCTTCGTTCACAAGGGAAAGCCATCATTGTCTGCACCCATCGGCTGGACGAGGCGGCCCGCCTGTGTGATCGGTTCGGACTACTGAATCGCGGTCAGCTGCGAAACGAGGGAACATTGACCGAATTGCGACGCGAGTTTGAATGCGAGTCGCTGGCGGAAATGTTCCTCCGGATGATCGGCGCGGCCGACCCCAAATCCCATCCCGTCACATCGAGCCCGTTTCTGGCGGAAGGGGAGACCTGATGCCACTCGGCCCCAACCTCGACGAACAGGCCGCGCATTCCCCAATCGAGTCGGCAGCCATTCCCGGCTTGCCCCGATTGGCTCGTCTGGCTCGAAAGGAACTCCGCGAAACACTCCGCGACCGGCGTGTTGTGTTGACTCTGATTCTCATGCCGGCGCTCGTCTATCCGTTGCTGAGCGTCGCGTTTCAAAGAGTTCTATTTTCATCCGGAGGAGCGGCCGAGCAGACCACCTATTCCGTCGGCGTTTCACCAGGCGACTTCGCGCCCATCGCCGAACGGCTGTTGCGAGATGGAGCTCGTCGACTTCGCCAGCAGGCTGATCTACCTGCGGAAGAAGGTGACGCTGCGGTAGAGAAGCTGCCATCCGCGATTCGCCAACCGTCATTACATCGGCGGGCGCTCGAAGCGGACATTCTGAAACTTCGGTTGTTCGAGGTCGACGACCTGGACCGGTCGGTCGCTGAACTGGCGTTGGATGCCGGGCTGCGTGTCCGCGCGGACACGTCGGTTGGTCGACTGCCCAACGGCGACTGGCCGCTTCATATCGAGATCGTGTATCGGCCGAATTCGACGACGAGTCAGAATGTTCGCCGGTCGCTCGAACGGCGTCTGCAGGCGGTCGATCAGGCGTACTTTCAAAACCGATTGCAGGCGATCGACAAGAACGCGGCCTCCCCGGCTGTTGTGGAGTCCTTCCCAGTGGAAGAGTCGGGGGGAGCCCATTTCTCGCTGGCAACGCTGGTCCCCTTGATCCTGATTCTGATGACGGGAACAGGCGCTGTTTATCCGGCGATTGACCTGACCGCTGGAGAGCGGGAGCGGGGAACACTGGAAACGCTGATTGCGGCCCCGATCCCACGATTAGGAATTCTGATTGCCAAGTACATCGCCGTTCTGACCGTCGCGTTGCTCACGGCGGTTGTCAACCTGACGGCGATGGTCATCACCTTCTATGCGACGGGTGTGGGAACGGCATTGCTGGGAGATTCGGGCCTGAGTCTGCGTGTGGTCGGACAGATTCTGGCATTGATCGTCGTCTTTGCCGCCTTCTTCTCCGGCGTCCTGTTGATGCTGACCAGTTTCGCCCGCAGCTTCAAAGAAGCCCAGGCCTATCTAATTCCGCTGGTTCTGGCCGCGTTGGCGCCGGGAGTGATGACTCTGCTGCCAGGCTTCGAGTCGAACATCGTCTTTGCGGTACTGCCGCTGATCAATCTTGTGCTGCTGGCCCGCGACCTGCTTGAAGGAGGCAGCTCGCCACTCCTGACTTTGGCGACGCTCGTTTCGACCGTATTGTACACTCTACTGGCGCTGAGCGTGGCGGCAAAAGTCTTCGGGACGGATGCCATCTTGTACGGTAGCGAAGGGGAGTGGTCGGACATCTGGCAGCGTCCGGCGGTCCGTCGACCGGCTCCGACGACCGCGATGGCCCTGCTGTTGCTGGTTGTGCTGTTTCCGATCTTTACGATTGTCAGCAGCCTGCTCGGACAGCTTCCTGCCGACGATGTCAAATTCAAACTGATTCTCAGCGCCGCGATCAGTATTGCGATCTTTATCGGCTTGCCCTGGGGCTTTGCCCGTTGGCAACGGATCGACGGGAAGAGCGGTTTCCAGCTGCGTCCGGCCCGTTTCACTGTGTTTCTGGGGGCGGCCATTCTGGGAGGATCGCTGTGGGTTTTCGCCTACGAACTCACTGTCTGGTTGCTCCCGGTCAGCATCGAGCGACTGGCCGAACTGACGCGAGACGTCCTGCCACAATTCCGCAGCGTCCCGTTGTCGGTCAAGCTGGTCTGCGTCGCGCTCGTGCCGGCCGTGACCGAGGAGTTCTTTTTCCGGGGTTATCTCCTGAACGGACTCCGGTCGACGCTCCGCTCTCGGGAAGCCCTTCTGGCGTCGGCGTTCCTGTTCGGACTCTTCCACGTTCTCGTCCAGGGGTCGTTGTTTCTGGAACGTCTCCTCCCGAGCACCTTTATGGGGCTGGTGTTGGGGTGGATCTGCCTGCGGTCGGGAAGCGTCTTCCCGGGAATGCTGCTGCACGTGCTGCACAACGGGCTGTTCATGATTCTCTCGACGCGAACTGACTCGGACGAGTCAGCCGGCGAGATTGCCGAATCGCTGCATATGCCGATCAGCTGGATGGTCGTCGCGGCCGTCGCCGTTGCGGCGGGACTCTCGCTGGTCGTGATCGGTACAAAAAACGAGCGGACCCGGGAATGACCGCAGGTCCGCTCCGTTTGAGTTCGACTGATTTTGCAGCAACGACATCCGCGATGCCGGGGTATCATCCCGCAGAGCCGAGACTGCCATCGCTGCTTCTTCTTATCGGCTGCTTTCCAACTGCGAGGCGTACTCGATGCAGTACGGCGTCCAGGGGATGGCATCCAGTCGTGCCTTGGGAATTTTTTGCCCACTACCAACACAGACGCCAAAGGTCCCGTCAGCAATCCGCTTCAGTGCCGCGTCGATGAGATTGAGTGTCTCGCCGTCGCACTGGGTCAGGCTGAGTGCCAACTCCTGATCACAGACTTCGCTGCCGGCATCTGCCACATCGGCCGGGGCACCGTCTTTGCGCCCGTCGCTGAAGGCATCATCCAGAATCGATGTCACGTCACCCCGCAGCCGGGCTCGGATTGTCAGCAGGTTTCGCTTGTAGCGATCCAATTCGGTTTGCCTCATTCTTGTCCCTCGTCTGGATGGCTTCTATGCAGTACGGACCAACCGTCAAGCAACGTCGACAAACCTGGTGCCCTGAATGGACGTGCCCCCTGGAATCCCAGATTGTCAACAACCGTCGACGGCCAGACCAAGCGCGTCGGAACAGACTGCACACTGATCATCGCAACAGAGTCCGCTTTCCGGTTCGCAACTCGTCTCTCCGAGAAATCGAACGAGAATTGGAACATAAAACAGGACTGCAATCCAGCAGGTCAATTGCTGCGAGGTCCAGTTCCGGCCAAAATCTGGCATTGCGTCCTCCTCTTCCCAATCCGTGGAGAGCCACATCTTCAGACGCAACATCCTACCTGGACAACTTTTACGCCCCAAAACAGCCAAAGAGCGCACAACAGTATATTCTGCAGCACTCTCAACAACTTTCACCATGGACGGTCACAATGAGCGATCGCCCGCCAGCCCGATTGCGATGTTCACACAGATAAATTCCCTGCCAGGTCCCGAGGGCCAGGCGACCGTCACGAATGGGAATCGACACCGAACTCCCCAGCATGGACGCCTTCACGTGAGCCGGCATGTCGTCGGGACCTTCGCACGTGTGGCGATACGGGAAGTCTTCCGGCGCGATGGCATTGAACGAACTCTCCAGATCGAGAGGGACGTCCGGATCGGCGTTCTCGTTGATCGTTAGCGATGCCGAGGTGTGCTGAATGAAGACGTGCAGCAGGCCGGCGCGAATGTCGTCCAACTCGGGCAGGGCATTTTCGACGTGGTCGGTGATCAGGTGAAAACCGCGGCTCATTGCCGGCAGACGTAATTGTTTTTGGATCCAGGCCATGACGACGGTCCTAACTGCAAAGTGTCTCCGGCTGGATGACCAAGCGGTATGTGGGGCGGTCACACGGTTGCGGAGGCGTCCACGAACAACCAGGCGGCAGCGAAGCCAAGTCAACCCAGACCTTCTCCACACTGAGCGCGGTAGCGCAGCAGGTGGTCGGCCAGGACGATGGCCACCATCGCTTCCGCCATGGGGATAAACCGGGGAAGCAGGCACGGGTCGTGTCGCCCCCGCGTCTGAATGGTCGTCGGTTCGCCGGTGTCGGTGACCGTCTCTTGCGGGATTGGCAGACTGCTGGTCGGCTTCACTGCAGCTCGCAGCACGATTGGCAGCCCGCTGCTGATTCCCCCCAGCATTCCACCGTGCCGATTGGTCCGGGTGGTGATGTGGCGCTGTGTCCCCTGCTCCGTCGGCTCGGAAACGAACAAGTCGTTGTGTTCGCTTCCCCGCATTGTTGTGCAGCCGAAACCGATGCCGTACTCAACTCCCAGAACGGCGGGCAGGCTGAACAGAGCCTTCGCCAGGTCAGCCTTCAGTTTATCGAAGACTGGTTCACCGAGGCCGGCCGGAATTCCGGTCGCTACGATCTCGGCCGCGCCGCCGATCGAGTCCCCTTCCTTTCGAACGGACTCAATCAACGTGACCATTTTCTCGGCGGCAGCATAATCCGGACAGCGAACGATGTTCGGTGCCCCATCCGGAAGTGTTTCGACTGCATTCTGGGTGATGGCGGCGGGATCGGCGATCTGGGCGTGAATGTTGCCAACCTGGACAACGTACCCGCAGACAGTCGCATGACAGGCGGCATGCAGCAGTTTCTTGGCGACGACACCGGCTGCAACGCGGGCTGTCGTCTCCCGGGCACTCGATCGACCACCGCCTCGGTAGTCCCTGAAGCCGAACTTGGCGTCGAAAGTGTAGTCGGCGTGGCCCGGGCGGTACTTGTGTTGGATGTCTGCGTAGTCACGGCTCCGTTGGTCCTGATTGCGGATCAGGATCGCCAGACTGGTTCCCGTGGTCTTTCCCTCGAACACACCGGAGAGGATTTCCGGTTCGTCCGCTTCCTGCCGCTGTGTCACAATATGGCTTTGCCCGGGCCGACGTCGGCGCAGATCCCCCTGCAAGTCTTCCACCGAGAGAGAGATTCCCGGCGGAACACCATCGATAATCACGACATTCCCCGGTCCGTGACTTTCACCGGCTGTCGTAATCCGAAACAATTGTCCGAACGAGTTGCCTGCCATACTTGAGATTGTACCGGCGAGTCCGGCGATGTCACCGCTCGCGGGCCCTTCGGGCAGAGATTTCTCGGTCGGCGAATCGGCCCGTCAACGGTTGTAACGCTTGACGGCGGGCTCATCCCCGGGCTATCGCCACCAAATTCGCTACGACACCCGCCCGTCCTGCAAGGCTTTCGATTCATGTCGCAATTTCCCCCGCACCAGCCACCTCCGCCCCCCATGATGTACCAGTCGGCTGGTTGCCTGGTGCTGGCCTTGTTGTTGCTGACCGGTTGCCTGTTGCCCCTCATCTTTGTCGATCTGGCACAGACGGCACTGGTGAATCTGCATCTCTCGCCAACGGCCGCAATCCTGGTTCTGATGGGAATGATTCTTGGTTCGGTCATCAATATTCCCATCAGCCGGTTTCCGACCGATCGCGAGGTCGTCGTCCCCGTCTTTCCCTCACCGACCGGTACGCCCGTTTTCCCTCAGTACACGCGATTGCGACACGAAGGTGTTATTGCGGTCAACTTGGGGGGCTGTGTAATTCCGGTGCTGCTGGCCGTTCGCCTGAGTCGGCATATTGTCGAAGCAGGAAGCGTGGCAATCGTCGCAACCTGTCTGGGGGTGATCGTCAACTCGCTGCTCTGCTACCGCGTGGCGAAGACCATTCCCGGGCTGGGTATTGCAATTCCGTTGTTTGTGCCGGCTTCAGTTGCCCTCGTGACGGCGTGGATTGGGCTTCCGTTGATTGCGGGACTGCTGGGTGCCGCGGTCCCAATTGACGGCAGCGAATTTCGCGCTCCCGCGGCGTTTATCGTCGGGATTTCGGGGCCACTGATCGGGGCCGACTTGATGCATTGGCCTGACTTCAAGAAAGCCGGCATCGGTTTTGCCAGTATCGGTGGAGCCGGAACCTGGGACGGAATCGTCCTGTCCGGACTGCTGGCGGCATTGCTGGCGTGAAGAGCGGTCGGCGCGCAATCAAACAGGCCGGATACAAGAAGTACCCGGCCTGTTTCGCGATGTATCGAGTTGTCGGGGAATTTCCCGAGAGAAGCGTCTTCTCAGTAAAAGAGAGACACTTAGGCTTTCTTCGCAGCGCCGGCCTTGGCCTTCGGCGATTTGGTCGCCTTGGCTTTGGTGATCGACGGGGCTTTGGCAGCGCCCGTCTTGGCCTTGGTCGACTTGGTGGCCTTCGCAGCGCCTGCCTTAGCCTTGGTCGACTTGGTGGCCTTCGGAGCGGCGGTTTTGGCCGTGGTTGCCTTGGCCGCGGGCTTCGCCGCACCAGCCTTTGCCTTGGTCGACTTTGCAGCCGGCTTCGCGGTATTGGCCTTGGCAGCACCCTTCGCGGTCGTTTTCGTCGCCATGTCCTACATGCTCCTTTGAGCGATTGGGTACCGCTTCATGCGAGAGTTGCCGCCCCGTGGTACCCGAGTTGGGGGCAGCCGCAAATGTTTGGTATTCCAGAGAGCCCGAGTGGACTTTTCGCGGAGTACCGATTGTTTCGGTTATTCGCGTTATCAAACTTGCGTCAATTCTTACGGCGGTCTTATATTTTTTTCTGAGAATTCCGTCAAGCGGAAAATCAGCTCTACCAAGTGGTTGGCGAGACACGAAGTTCCCTAACTCGCAATTAATGATGAAGCGGTTGTGAACCCAAGCTTCCGATGAGGCCTCTTGGGTGTGATCAACGGAACCACAACTGCGGCAAAAAACGCGAGAAACGACCGCCGGAGACGGCCGGCCCAGGGAATTTCCGTCGGACTTGACGGAATGGCAGGCCCGAAGAACAATCTCCAACCGGCCCCGGCAGTCAGCCAGAAGTATCTCTCCGGATACGCACCTGAAGGAAGAAGTCATGTTGTTGTCCGAAACCGTTCGCAAGTTGAAGCCATCCGCCACCATCGCAGCCGCCGCAAAAGCGAAGGCCTTAAAGGCGACAGGCGTGAACGTGCACGAGTTCACCTTGGGCGAACCGGACTTCACGACACCGGCTCATATTTGCGAGGCCGCCAAGGCAGCCATCGACGCCGGTCATACGCACTACACGCCGGCCAGCGGTATCCCGGCATTGAAACAGGCGATCTGCAGTGCCTACGAACGGGACAACGGTCTGAAGTATCAGCCCAGTCAGGTCGTCGTTTCCAACGGTGCCAAGCATTCGATCCACAACGTACTGGCAGCCGTTTGCGGCCCCGGAGACGAAGTCATTATTCCGGCCCCCTATTGGGTCAGTTATAGCGCACTGGTCGAACTCACGGGCGCAACCAGTGTGATTGTCGACACGACCGAAGAGACGGGCTTCTGCCTGCAGCCGGAGCAACTGCGCGAAGCCATCACTCCGCGCACGAAAATGCTGCTGCTCAACAATCCCTGCAATCCAACCGGGGCCGCCTTCCCCGTCAGCACACTCGAACAATTGGCCAAGATTGCCGTCGAGAAGGATATCCTGGTCCTCTCCGACGAGATTTACGGGAAGCTGATCTACGCCGGGTCCGAGTTCCGCAGCTTTGCAACGTTCGGACCGGAAGTCGCCTCTCGCACAATTGTTGTGGACGGCGTCAGCAAGGCCTACGCGATGACGGGCTGGCGAATCGGCTGGACATTGTGCAGCGAAGAAATCACCAAGGCGATGAGTAACCTGCAAAGTCAGGAGACATCCAACCCCAGTAGTATCAGCCAATACGCCGCGCTGGCAGCACTGACCGGAGACCAGACCTGCGTTAGCGAGATGCTGGCGAAGTTTTCCGAGCGGCGGGAATACGTTCTCTCGCGGCTGGCGAAGCTCTCGGGGGTTTCGCTGGCAGAGCCGGGCGGTGCGTTCTACGCGTTTTTCAGCGTGGCCAATTACTTCGGCCGGGCACTCCCCTGTGGCCGAACGGTTTCCAACTCCGATGAATTCTGCGACGCCCTGCTCGACGAGGCGCACGTCGCCGTCGTGAGTGGCGATGCGTTCGGGGCACCGGGCTATCTGCGACTCTCCTTTGCAACCGACCTGGACACCCTGAAAGCCGGCCTGGATGCCCTACAAACGTTTCTGGGCGAATAATGCTGCTCTCACCGCCGATTCGTGTCGTGGTTCGGTCAAGCGGTGAAGCTCGTCGCTCGTAGGTTTCCATACGGCCGACATCGACAGCCACACGATACGTGGCCCGGAATCGTGCGACCCCCGGAATCGGGGACGGCTGTCGGTTTTCCATTGCGTTGGGATGTTTCGAGATGGAACCATCGCGGCCTTCGCAACCAAGCCCGAAACCGTTCCTTGGACTGCACTTACAGTGCTGCAACGTCTACGTACGAATCTATCCGACAGCCGCGGGTGACGCCTACGCTGGCTTCTGCCCGCGATGTGCCGCGCAAGTCCGCGTGCCCATCGTCAAGGAGGGAGGCTCCCGGGATCGTTTCTTCCGCTCGACCTGAGATTCTCTGGCAGCATCACTCCCGCGGCCGCGCGACATGGACTTCACCGGCACGTGACCGTTCGGCTCGTCCTGTTGCGTTTGTGTGGACTGGCTACTATCCCGCCCGAATTTGCTCGTACGTGCCGACGACG
>CALJUK010000890.1 GCA_937975745.1 uncultured Planctomycetaceae bacterium
GCCCGCCGAGAGCAAGCCGGAAGAGAAGAAAGAGTAATTGTCCTATCGCTGCGGAACCGCAGCGTGGCAATTTAAAATTCAGGAAGCTCCGGGCAGTTTGTTCGGAGCTTCTTTTGCGCGCGGACCCGGCCGAACTCTGATCAGTCCGACGGCAGAACCGCCGGGCACATCTGCCGTGAAACGCTCGCCGGGAGCAATCCGAGCTTGCAGCCTCTTTCGGGTCGTACTGCGGTCACCGTATACTGACGTGCGCAAAGCGTCGTTGATCCGTCCCATCCCCGCCCGTTGGGGCAATCTTCAGAGCTGCGGGAACCACACCTGTGGAAGCATTTCTGTTTCTACTGTTTCTGATGGCGTGCGCCGGCCTGCTGTTTCTGTGGAGCATTCGCCACGAACAGGAGCAGTTTCGACGCGAGTTTCAGAAGTGGAGCAAGGCCGTCCAGAGGCAGTTGGAGCTGGCACAGCAGTCCACCCCGCGGACACCGCCTCAGCCGGAAAAGGCGCCCGCAGGTCAGCCCGCAGGAGCCCCCCTTCCCGAATCCAAGGCGGCGGTTGAACCTTCCGGTTCCGCATCCGACGAACACCCGCAACTGGGCGCAGGTTCCCGGGAAACCCCCGGTTTGACGCAGCATCCGCAGCCGACACCTGCTCGACCGGCAGCAGATCTCGAACGACTCTCGTACGCCGAGAAAATGCGGCGAAAACTGCCGCCCTCCCCGCCGCGAGAGCCGAGTCCGTTCGAAACGTCTGTGAAGGAGACGCTCGCAAAAATCTGGAACTGGATCATTGTCGGCGAAGACCACCTTCCCAAGGGAGTGTCGATGGAGTTTGCCGTCGCGAGCCAATGGCTACTGCGGATCGGCATTCTGGTCATCGTCTTCGGGGTCGCCTTCTTTCTGAAATACTCGATCGAACGTGGACTGATCGGCCCCGTGGCACGCGTCCTGCTGTCGGCTTCCGCCGGCTTGGGAATGCTCATTTTTGGTGTGAGGCTGCTGGGGAAGCGGTACCATCTGCTGGGCCAAGGGCTGATGGGGGGCGGTATCGTCACCCTGTATTTCAGTATCTTCGCCGCGTTCAAATTCCACTCGCTGATTTCGATCACGCCAGCGTTATTCCTGATGTTCCTGGTGACGGTTCTGGCGGGCGGGATTGCAGTCCGGTTCAATTCGCTGCTGGTTGCCGTTCTAGGTGTCATGGGGGGGTATGGCACACCCATGATGCTCTCTACCGGGGCCGTCGATTTCCCGGGACTGTATGGCTATTTGATCATCCTGGGACTGGGTGTTCTCGGTCTCTGCTGGTGGAAACGCTGGCCGCTGGTCAGCGTGCTCAGCTTTGTGGCCAATTACGCTCTGGTGCTCATTTCGCTGACCGAATATACGCCAGACGATTTTCTGCCAGTTCTGCCGCTGCTGACATGTTTCTTTGTGCTGTTTTCGATGATGGCCTTCGCGCATAAGGTCTCGTTGGAGTTACCGTCCGATCTGCTCGACGTGTTGGCCCTCTGGGCGAATGCGGGCATCTACTTTGTCATCGGGTACGTCCTGATCGACCAAAAATTCGATCGGAAGTGGACTGCGGCATTGGCGATTGGTCTGGCAGTCTACTACGCGGTCCATGTCTACGGATTCCTGCTCCGCCGCACTCTCGATCGTGCCCTGCTGTTGAGTTTTCTGGCTCTCTCGTCGTTTTTCGCCGCAATCACGATTCCCCTGCTGCTGTCTCGTGAGTGGATCAGTCTCGCCTGGGCGTTGCAGGCCTTCGTCCTGATGTGGATGGCCGGCAAGTTGAACAGCGTGTTTCTGCGGCAGATCGCGTTTGTCCTGTATGGGTTTGTCGTGCTGCGGGTCATGACCACCGATCTCCCGAACCATTTTGACAGTCCTGCGGGAGACCTGGCGGCTGGCGAGTACCTGCGACAGATGGGAGAGCGCCTGCTCAATTTCGGCATCACGATCGCTTCGTTCGGCGGTGCTTGTTGGTTACTGCTTCGGTCGCCCCGTCCCTCGCCTCTGGCTGTCGAACGTGACAACGACATCAAAAATCCGCTCGGCGAATCCGGCCCGCTGTGGATGTTTATCATCCTCGCCGTCGGAATGCTGTTCCTGTACTTGCATCTGGAATTGAACCGGTCGCTGGGCTTTTTCTACGATCCGCTCCGACTGCCGATGCTGACCGTCCTCTGGCTGACATTGTGCGGCATCGTGCTGGCGGTCTTTCTGCGAGCACCGGGAGACACCCTACAGGCCCTGCTGTTGTTCTGCCTCGGGTGTGTCCTTCTGAAGGTGATGACTTTCGATTTGGGGAGTTGGAACATCCGGCGGGAATTCGTGTACGGCGGAGACTACTCGTTCCGCGACGCGTTCTTCCGCTTGTTAGATTTCGGCCTGGTGATCGCCTTTCTGGCGGTCGCGACAACGTCTGTTCTGAGGCGGGGCAGTTCGGGACGCAGTATCGGCCGCCTGCTCGGTCTGGCCAGTGTGGCGATGATGTTTATCTACACATCGTTGGAACTCAACACGGCACTCACCCGGTTCATGCCGGGCATGCGTTCCGGCGGAGTCACGATTCTGTGGTCGCTGTTTGCCATTGGCCTGCTCCTCGGTGGGATCGCCGCGCGGGAAAAAACGCTGCGGTACATCGGGCTGGGGCTGTTTGCCATCGTCGCCTGGAAAGTCTTCTTTGTCGATCTCTCGCTGTTGGATCCGTTCTACCGCATCATCGCGTTCATCATTTTAGGGATACTGCTGCTGTGCGGTTCGTTCATCTATCTCCGATTCCGGGAAACGTTTGCGTTGGAGCCGCCAGCCGAAGTCCCACCGCCGCCGGTTGAATCGTCTCCCCTTTCCTCTCCGACAACGGATTGCACCCACCTCGTCCCTCCCGTCGCTGAGCCCCCGCAGGACAACAAATCGACAGACACGAAACCGGACAACGATGTCGACCCGCAGACAGGCGATTCGGAGGCAAAGGAATGAAGGCGATGACTAACCGACTCTGTGTCTGGACCGCATCGACTATCGTTGGATTTCTGGCGGCCAGCGCGTGGTCGTTGCCGAGCAAAGCGGCCGAACCTGCGTTCTCATGGTCCAAACCGATCGATCTTCCGAAACTCGATGGGGAAGACCTGGTGACCATTTCGCTGGATGAAGATGTCTACCGGTCGACGCGCGATGGGCTCCCCGATCTCCGCATCGTTACGGCAACTGGCGAGACAATTCCCTTTCTCTCCCGCCACGCCGTAGAAACCGAAACACGCCTTGTCCGCCACAACTGGAAGGTCGGCGACATTTCGGCGGAGCCACGCGAAGACGGGACGCTCGTCATCGAAGTCCAACTGAAGAAGGATGCCCCGAAACCGACCGGCCTGCGGCTGAATACTCCGTTGCACAACTACCGGCATCGCGTTCGCGTCGAGGCTTCGGACGACAGCAACGAGTGGAAGTCGCTGAGTGATGACGGCCTGATTTTCGACTATTCGGCATTCATCGATGCCAGCAACAACACCGTCTCCTTCGCGGAGACACCACTGCGACGGTTCCGGATCTGGATCGAGAATATTACCAGCGAGCAGGAATCTCGGTTGTTGGAACTGACCCGCGAGTTGCACGAGGGGAACGAAACCGGACGCAAAGAGCAAGTCGTCATCGAACGGCGACCGCTGCGAATCGACAGTATCGAGTTTTTCCGAGACGATAGGCGAATCGACTCGACAACCGAGAAGGCGCGGCTGTATCCGCTTGACGGATTTAAAGTCGTGCAGAATGAAGACGCGCAGCAGACCGAGATTCGCATTCCAACAGCACGGCAACCACTCAATCAGTTCGAACTCGCTTCCCCGTTGAACCACTTCAGCCGTCCCGTCACTGTGGAGGCTTTGCGAAAACCGGGAACCATCGAGAACACGACCCTCCTCGCCGGTGGGCGAATTTCGTACCTCGACTTCAAAGACCTGCAGGTCGACGAGCGAACCATCTCGTTTCCGACCGCACGGGAGGCCGAGTATCGTCTGGTGATTCACAATGGAGACAGCCCGCCGCTGCCGATTTCCAATCTGCAGGCCCGCGGCCCCGTTAACGAATTGATCTTCTTCACCAGTCCTGGGGAAGAACTTCGGCTTCTGTATGGGAGTGACGAGGCGGAATCACCCCGGTACGACATCGCCGCCATTCAAACGGC
>CALJUK010000891.1 GCA_937975745.1 uncultured Planctomycetaceae bacterium
CAATCGATGTCAGGACAGGGAGCCTCCTCTGGGAGCAGAACGGGCTCGGCTACTTTCACCTTGGCCCGATTCTGTTGTCCGACGGAAAACTCCTGATTCTGGACGATGCCGGTAACGTCGTTCTGGCCGAGGCGGGTCGCGAAGGCTTTAAACAACTCGCGAAGGCCAAGGTCTGCGGTGGAACATTCTGCAATCCGGCATTGGCTGGCGGAAAGGTATTTGTGCGGGATCAGACTCATCTTTCCTGTATTGATCTCGTACAACGAGATCAATAACAAGACATCCTCTGCCGATCGCGAAAGGGAAAGAAGACCTTCGCGACCGCAGTCACCTGGGAACGTTCTATGCGAGTTGGCTCGTTCTTGTCCGGCCTTCCGGTTCCTTCCGGCGTGTCGTTCCCCGCACTGTTGCTTGCGGCGATGACGCTGGCCCTGCCTGCTACCGCCGGATCGGCCGTCGCGGCCGATCCGTACCAATTGGCACGGGTGATCGACGAGCCGTTGGAAGCCGCGCAGCGAGCGGCGGATATCGTCCCGGCGGACAATGCGGACGACGCCGAATTTCTGCGGCGTGTCACGCTCGATCTGGCAGGGCGGATCCCCACAGTCGACGAGGTCACCACCTTCCTGAACGAGCCAAGTCCCGAGAAACGTTCTGCTGTGATCGATCGGCTGCTGGACAGCGACGACCACCTGGAACACTTCGCCAAGACATGGCGTGCGCTGCTGCTGCCTGAGACCGAGACCAACGCCCAATTGCGCTACATGGTTCCCGGATTTGAGCGGTGGCTGCGCGAGTTTCGCGACGCGAACCTGCCGTTCGATCAGTTTGTCGAAGGACTGATCAATGTCCCCATTACGGGGACGCCAGAACGGCCGCAGCTTGTTCTGACCGATTTGAAAGCGGCCAACCCGATGGCTTATCTGGTTGCCAAAGACGCGGATCCCGCCAAGATTGCAGCGGACGTGACACGTGTCTTTCTGGGAATTCGCCTGGAATGCGCCCAATGTCACGATCACCCGTTCGACACCTGGACTCAGGAGCAATTCTGGAACCAGGCAGCCTTCTTCGCAGGAATTCAGCGAAAGGGAAGGGGGGCCTTCGCACCGCTGTTTGAATCGGCGGATGTCCACACGATCTCGCTGATGGGCAAGGACCGGGAAGTTGCGGCGTTGTTTCTCGACGGTCACGAACCGGCATTCAGCCCGGGGGAGAAACCGCGCGTGACGTTCTCCGCCTGGGTCGCCAAACCGGAGAATCCGTATTTTTCTCGGGCGATCGTCAACCGCATCTGGGGGCAACTGATGGGGACGGGGCTGATTGACCCGGTGGACGACATGAGCATCGCCAACCCCGCCAGCCACCCGGAATTGCTCGACGCACTGGCCGCCGGATGGACGACATCCCAATTCGACCTCGACAATCTCTATCGTGCGATTTGCAACAGCCGGGCCTACCAGCGCACCAGCCGAATGACCGACCCCAGCCAGCTCGAAGTCAGAAGCTACGCAAAAATGGCCGTCAAATCTCTCTCCGGAGAGCAAATCTATGACAGTTTGGAGCTGGCTGTCGGCTGGACCCAACAACAGCAGCAACGGT
>CALJUK010000892.1 GCA_937975745.1 uncultured Planctomycetaceae bacterium
GATTGAAACGGACCTCAATGGTGTCATCCGCATCACGCCACTTCTTTGCCTGATTAAACGCCGTGGCGTCATGTTCGAGGCTTCCATGACGTGGCCGCGTCGCGTCGATTGGCTTGGCACAGGCGTTGTGCACCAACAGGCCGAGCGAAGAGACATGGTACTGGTGGGCACCGTCGATCTCCAGATTGTAAACACGTGCCGGTGGTCCGCGGGGTGTGATCGACTCGACCGCCACCTGCTCACCCTGCACCGTCCGCAGTGTTTCGCCGATTCGCAGTTCACCAACCGGAACAAACTCTTGGCGATCGATGGACCAGAAGGGATGCTCAGGCGTCACGCCGATCGGCTCGGCCTGGCCGGTGACACGCAGTTCGAGAATCTCGTCCGTGATGTGTGAGAACGTGCCGGTGACGACTTCGCCAACGCCTGGTTCGATTGCCGGGCAGGGTTCGATCGCCAGGATGAGCGCTTCGCCGTTGGTCTCCTGCTCGGAGAGTTCGAGCGGAATTCGCCTGCCGACCGCGATCCCCTGGGATGTAATGAAATCGACGTGGCGTAAGAGTTCCGAGTCGATGACTGTGCCATCATCGAGGAAGAGCTGCAGCCGAATGAGGCGATGCTGCTCGGGGTGAAGCTCAGCCGAATGCTTGGCTGCTGATTGGAGCGCGCCCAACGTCGTGGGATAAGCCGAGAGCTGTTGGGAGAGGACTTTGAAGCCAACCCGGATGTCCCGAATTCGGCGGAATTGTGGCAGTTGGACAGAATCGGCCGCAGCGGTGACCGGTCGGGGCGCAGTCACCTCGACTTGTTGCGAAAGGGCCCACCAGAAGCAAACGACCGCCAGGATGGCGAACAGGACGGGCAGCCAGTCGCTGAGTGTTCCCCAGCGTCGATTTTCCCGTTCCAAAAACGACAGGCCGACCTCAGCCGTTCGGTATTCGAACGACGGGGGGCGATTGGGGCGTGGCCTTTCCTTAAGAGAGGGTGCGGAATTCGCAGCGGGAGCCACAGCCGATTGATCGTCCGAGACTGACGGTAGGTCGCGTTGGGCCGACGATGGCGGGGACGGTTTCGAACGCCCGTATTCGCTAAAGAGGGCATCCAGGGCGTCGAGTTCTGTCTGCGATCGTTGCATGTTGGACCTCGCCTCTCGGTCACCGCCTCTCCGATAGCCCATACACACGAACAGTTAATTCGTGCGATGTTCGTCCGTCAATGCGAACTTCTCGCATTCGAGGGAAGTGGAGGCTCGCGAAGGGCTTCGGGTCTCGGCAGCGATGCGCTGGAGAGAGCGAGAGAGAGTTTCACCCGCCGGCGTCGGCAGAGACGATCAGCAGGGCATCACCGTCGCGTAGCAGTTCGTCGCCGTCGCGCGTGAACCGTTCGCCGTTGATACTGGCCAGGAAGTTCGCGCTGAGTCGGCCGTCACGCAGGCAATTCTCTTCGAACGCCGGACAGGCTTGGACGATCTGTTGCAGGGCGGTCGTCACGCTGACTGCTTCGACATCGAGGCTGGCTCGGCCGACAACACGCCGGGCAACTCCGGAGAATTCGACTCGAATCGGCATGTTTGAGTTCGGTTCAGAGAATGTCCGTCAGTTGGGTCAGGCCGACTTCTTCCCGATTCGCCAGCGGCTCGGCGTACGCCTTCCCGATACTCCAGCCCCAGTAGCGAGATCGATCGCGGATGTCATCCAGCAGCGTCGGATGCTCGTTTGACCGGCCGACGATCATCTGGCTTTCGTAACAGCGGACCGCTTCCAGTTTCTGGTCGATAAACGGAGAGATGTCGACCACAAACGAGGGTTTGGGATGCTGGCGGAGATGGATGCTCCAGAAGTAGTGCATCCGGGGAGGCCAGTATGGCTCTCCCGGGAGATCGGTCTTGGAAAGCTTCGCCCAAAACCGGGCCGCATCGCACAGGGCGCTGGCCGCCGTATGATCGGGATGAACGTCCTCCCAATAAGGGGCCAGGATGATCCTGGGCCGAGTCGTGCGGAACAGTCCGGCCAGTTTGGCCCGGGCGTCGAGATTGGCTTCGAGCGAGCGGTTGGGGAGACCGAGATTGGTGCGGAAGTGGATTCCCAGCATGACTGAGGCGGCCTCTGTCTCGCGCTGGCGGATTTCAGGGGAACCGTGCGGTGTGGGCTCGCCGTTGGTCAGGTCGACAATGCCGACACGCATTCCGTCGTTCAGACAGCGAAGGATTGTCCCGCCGACGCTGATTTCTGCATCGTCCGGGTGAGGTGCCACCACCAACAGGTCTAAAGGTTCGACCGAACTCGCCATGTGGACAGAGCTTCCTGACAGAAGAAACAGGAAACGCGAGAACCTGTTCCAACATGCGGGCCGTCGTGGAC
>CALJUK010000893.1 GCA_937975745.1 uncultured Planctomycetaceae bacterium
GCAGGCTGCCCGGACTGTGACGGCGTCGAATTCTGGTTGGCCGCTGAAGCCGAGATGTCGGCGGAAGTCGCCGCGGATTAATGAAATGTGCAGTCCCGTAGCACCAATCAGAAGGAATCCGGATGCCAGTGGGTGACGATAGGCAGGGAACTGCCCCTTTATCAGAAGAGCTGCTCTCGAAACTCGACGCCTACTGGCGAGCGGCCAACTACCTGTCGGTCGGGCAGATCTACCTGCAGGACAATCCGCTGCTCCGCGAGCCGCTGGAACTCCGGCACATTAAACCCCGATTGCTGGGCCACTGGGGGACGACTCCGGGGCTCAATTTTGTCTACGCGCACCTGAATCGTGTCATCCAAGAGCATGATCTCAACATGATCTATGTGACGGGACCTGGGCACGGTGGACCGGGGCTGGTGGCGAACACGTATCTTGAAGGAACCTACAGCGAGTTCTATGCCCATGTGTCCCGGAATGAGCGGGGACTGAAGCAGCTGTTCAAGCAGTTTTCATTTCCGGGTGGTATTCCCAGCCACGTCGCTCCTGAGACCCCCGGATCGATCCACGAAGGCGGGGAACTGGGCTATGCACTGTCACACGCCTATGGAGCCGTGTTCGACAACCCCGATCTGATTGCTGCGTGCATTGTCGGCGATGGTGAAGCCGAAACGGGCCCACTGGCGACGAGCTGGCATTCCAACAAGTTTCTGAATCCAGTGCGTGACGGAGCCGTCCTGCCGATCCTGCATCTGAACGGGTACAAGATCGCTGGCCCGACCGTGCTGGCTCGTATCAGCCACGAAGAACTCGCTTCCCTGATGCGAGGGTATGGATATCAACCGCATTTCGTGGAAGGAAGTGAACCCAACGAAATGCATCAGCGAATGGCCGGTGTTCTGGATCAAGTGATCGCTGAGATTCACCGCGTCCAGTCCGAGGCACGGACCACCGGGAGCGCGTCGCGCCCTCGCTGGCCGATGATCGTGCTGCGAACTCCCAAAGGCTGGACCTGTCCCGAGCAGGTTGATGGAGTCCCCGTCGAGGATTCCTGGCGCTCGCACCAGGTGCCTCTGAGTCAACTCGCGGCCATGCCTGAGCACGTGAGGATTCTGGAAGCGTGGATGAAGTCCTATCGCCCGGACGAGCTGTTCGATAAGAACGGCACACTCATCCCGGATCTTCAGAACCTGGCTCCGCAGGGGAACCGGCGAATGGGAGCCAATCCACACGCCAACGGCGGCACGCTGCTGCGAGACCTGGCGATCCCCGACTTTCACCTGTACGCAGTTGATGTTCCCCAGCCGGGGGCCGTCTCGGCCGAGGCCACCCGCGTCCAGGGAGAACTCATCCGGGATTTGCTGCAACTGAATAAGGACGAGCGGAACTTCCGGGTTTTTAGTCCAGACGAGACGGCGTCAAACCGCTGGTCAGCGGTTTTCGAGGTCACAGATCGATGTTCCGTTGCAGAGCGACTGCCTGGGGATGATCACGTCTCTCCGGATGGTCGTGTCATGGAGATGCTCAGCGAACATCAGTGCCAAGGCTGGCTGGAAGGATATCTACTCACCGGACGGCACGGGTTCTTCTCTTGCTACGAAGCCTTCATCCACATCGTCGATTCGATGTTCAACCAGCATGCAAAGTGGCTCAAAGTCTGTCGGCACATTCCGTGGCGTCGTCCGATTGCGAGCCTCAATTACCTGCTGACATCGCATGTCTGGCGTCAGGACCACAACGGTTTCAGCCATCAGGATCCAGGCTTCATCGACCACGTCGTCAACAAGAAAGCAGAGATTATCCGGGTGTATCTCCCTCCGGATGCCAACACGCTTCTGAGTGTGACCGACCACTGTTTGAAGAGCCGCAACTATGTCAACGTCATCGTCGCCGGGAAACAACCAGCACCGCAATGGCTCGACATGGATGCTGCCTTCAAGCATTGCACGGCCGGCCTGGGGATCTGGGAGTGGGCCAGTAGTGATCAGGGCAGCACGCCGGATGTCGTGATGGCCTGCTGTGGTGATACTCCGACGCTGGAGACATTGGCAGCCGTCGAATTGCTGCGGGAGTTTTTTCCGAACCTCAAGGTGCGGGTAATCAACATCGTCAACCTGATGAAGCTGCAACCCCCGTCCGAACATCCCCATGGACTGAGCGACAAGAACTTCGACCTCCTGTTTACAACGGATTGCCCGATCATATTTGCCTTCCACGGCTATCCCTGGCTCATCCATCGACTCACCTACCGTCGCACGAGCCACAAGAACCTGCACGTTCGCGGCTACAAGGAAGAGGGAACCACCACCACCCCGTTTGACATGGTGGTCCTGAATGACCTCGATCGCTTCCACCTCGTCGGCGATGTCATTGACCGTGTCCCGCAAATCGGCCCGGAAGCGGCCTACGTCAAGCAGCTGATGCGGGACAGACTGATCGAGCACAAGGAGTACATCACCGAACATGGCGAAGACCTGCCAGAGATCCGCAACTGGCGTTGGAATGGCGGTCAGTCTGGTTCAGCGACGGCGAGTGGAAGGAGGGACGGTTGCGAATCCTGACGTTGAATGCCGGATCGAGCAGTCTCAAGGCCAGCGTTATCGACACTGGTCAAGAAGAGACCTTGCTCCAGTTCCATGCCGATTGGTCAGCACACCCCACGGTTTGTCATGTCACGGTCCCTGGTCGAGATGAATCTCGATCAGAGGAGAACTGGTCGGACGTTACCAGCGCTGTGCGTGTTGCATGCTCTGAAGTCATCGCGAATCTGTCCTCTGACATTGACGCGGTCGCGCACCGAGTTGTGCATGGAGGCACCCATTTCACGAAAACAGCGTTGATGACTCCCGAGGCTGAGTCCGTCATTCAGGAACTCGCTACGCTGGCTCCTCTGCACAATCCTCGTTGTCTGGAGGGAATTGCAGCAGCTCGTTGTTCGCTGCCTCAGATTCCGCATGTGGCCACATTCGACACGGCCTTTCACGCCTCTCTTCCCCCGGAAGCCTTCACCTATCCGGTACCTCACGCGTGGACCGTCGAATGGGGAATTCGCAAATACGGCTTTCATGGGCTCAGTCACTCCTACTCCGCTCGGCGGGTCGCCGAAATCGTTGGGAGTCCGTTATCAGAACTGCGGATCGTCGTCGCTCACCTGGGACATGGCGCTTCGCTGTGCGCAATCAAATCAGGCAGGTCGGTCGATACCACCATGGGGTTCACTCCACTCGAAGGAGTGATGATGGGAACCCGCAGCGGGTCAATTGATCCCGGGGTGAACCTGCACGACATGCGGGAGCATCATGTCTCCGTATCACGAATGGATCGACTGTTGAATCATGAGTCGGGACTGCTGGGCGTTTCGAGAGTCTCCGCAGATATGCGCCATGTGCAGCAAGCCGCACAATCCGGCAACGACCGTGCGAAACTGGCCATTGAGATGTATGTCCACCGGGTCCGGCAAGCGATCGCCGCGATGGCGACATACATGGCCGGTTTGGACGCACTCGTCTTTCCTTGCTGAATCGGGGAACACGCAGTTGAGGTTCGTCAGGCCGTGTGCGCCCCGCTGGCGTTTCTCGGAATAAAGCTGTCTGAACAACTAAATGACACCTCACAGCCGGATTCCCAGATTTCCGATGTGGCAAGCCAAATTCCAGAATTCA
>CALJUK010000894.1 GCA_937975745.1 uncultured Planctomycetaceae bacterium
CTTGGGCGTTCACCCCGGCAGCGGTTCGCAGCGTCCCCTCATTCGCAACTGTAAGCTCGAACGCAACACCATCGGCATCTTCTGGTGTTGGGGCGTGAAGTTCGGCCTGGCCGAGAACAACCGCATCGACGGCAATCGGTCGTACGGCATGTCGATCGGCCACAATGACACCGACAACGTCATGCGAAACAATGACATTTCCAACTCCGGCAAAATCGGAATTCTGTTTCGCGATGATCCCCGAGGACAAGACTTCTGGGCCAACCGCAACGTCGTCGAAAACAACCGAATCTCAGACAGCGGCGACGCAGACGGAGTGGCCATCGACATCCAGGGACAGACGAAGGATGTGAAGATTATCGGCAACACGCTGTCCGAAACGCGCGGCGCGATGCAACGTATCGGTGTCCGCATCGGTCCGCAATCGGGGCACATCGAATTGGCTGAAAACTCCATGCAAGGTTTCTCCAAAGACGTCGAAGACCTCCGCACGACATAAGCCGCATCAAGAAAGTTACTCCCTACCACACTCGGCAATGCTGGTTTCATGGTCAAACACGCTCTGAAGCAGATTCACACGACGTCTGCACACCGCCGGGCTACGCTTCGCCTGCGGAGCGGTCGTCGTTATCCACTGTTGAGTCTGGCCGCCTGCTGCGGATGGCTTCTCATTGTTGCCGGGGTCAGTCCTGCTGCCGAGCCCGCGCCGGCGGATGGAAAGATTGATTATCTCCGTCATGTGAAACCGCTGCTACGGGAGCGATGCTACTCCTGTCATGGGGTTCTCAAACAGGAATCGTCTCTGCGGTTAGAGACACGCGAATTGATCCTGAACGGCGGCGACTCAGGTGAAGTCGTCGTCCCGGGTGACGTTTCCGCCAGTCTGCTATGGGAACGTGTTACAGCCGACGAATCTTCCCGGATGCCCCCCGCAGGCGAAGGGACGGCCCTCAAACCGGCCGAGTTGGCGATCCTGCGGTCCTGGATTGAACAGGGCGCCAACGCTCCCGCAGAAGAAATTCCCCTCGGCCCCCGCGATCACTGGTCGTTCCGGCGAATCGAACGGCCCGATATTCCTGCCACGGGCAAATCGCATCCGATCGACTCATTCCTCGAGCAGAAGCGATCCGAGCGCGGACTGGTTGCTCAGCCCGAAGCCGAGCGGTCACTACTGCTGCGGCGGCTGTATCTCGATTTGATCGGCCTCCCTCCGACGGCAGAGCAACTCCGCGACGAGCGGCCGTGGGACGCGATCGTCGATGAACTGCTCGCCAGCCCACATTACGGAGAGCGGTGGGGCCGCCATTGGATGGACGTCTGGCGGTACTCCGATTGGTATGGCCTGGGAAAGCAACTCCGAGACAGCCAGAAGCACTTGTGGCGGTGGCGGGACTGGATCGTCCAGTCGCTGAATGCCGACAAGGGCTACGACCGGATGATCGAAGAGATGCTGGCGGGGGACGAGTTGGCCCCAACAGATCCCAATGCGATCGTCGGAACGGGTTACCTGGCACGCAACTACTATCTATTCAATCGCACGACCTGGCTGGATCGCACGATCGAACACACAGGCAAGGCGTTTCTTGGACTGACACTCAACTGCGCGAAATGCCACGACCATAAGTACGACCCTCTCTCGCAGCTCGACTACTACCGCTTCCGGGCGATCTTTGAACCGCATCAGGTCCGGCTCGACCCGATTCCGGGTGTCACCGACTTCGAACAAGATGGCCTCCCCCGCGTCTTCGATGATCAACTGGACGCCGTCACGCAACTGCATCTGCGGGGCGATCCGAAGAATCCGGATCCCTCGACTAAAATTACGCCCGGCGTCCCAGAACTGTTTGCGACTTTCGCCCCCGAAATCAAGGCGGTTGATCTCCCTGTCTGGGCATACGCCCCCGGGACTCGCGAATCCGTTCGGGCCGACCATCTGGCGGCCGCTCGCCTGCGCATCGCCACGGCCGAAACAGAACTCGCCCAAGCCCGCAAGAAACATGCAGACCTGCTGGTCGAATTGTCCACCCGGAAACCGGTGATCGACGAAGCGAGTCCCTTCCGGGATGACTTTGATCAGGCAATGCCGTCTGTTTGGGAGATGACCGGGGACGGCTGGGAGTATCGTGATGGACAACTCCACCAAACTGTCGTTTCTCGCGCATCGCATCAACTTCGATCGAAGGCACCACATCCGCACGACTTCGAACTGACTTGCCGCTACACGACCACCGGTGGTGATGTCTATAAATCAGTCACGTTCCGATTCGATCAGTCCGCAGACGGCCAGTATTCCAATCTGGTTTACTCAAGTGCGCACGCGCCCGGGCCTAAAGTCCAGGTCGCCTTCACACGGGACGGCCAGACAACCTATCCGGGCGAAGGTCGGACCGCTCATCCGGTTGAGGTCGGAAAAACGTATGAAATCCGTGTTGCAGTCCGCGACCACCTGGTGAATGTCTGGCTGGACGGCAAGTTGCTCCTGGCCTACGAACTCCCCGATCGCCGGGAAACCGGCTCGATCAGCCTCGCTGGTTTTGACGCCACTGTCGCATTCGACTGGGTAGCCATTCGGCCCCTGCCAGCCGAATACGAAAAGCAGGGCGCCGACGGAAAGTCACCCGAAAGCGAGGAAGGCGCTGAGCGCGCCGTCGCATTGGCTGAGCTCAAACTTCAGGCCGAACGGGCTTCGCTGACGGCACTGGAAGCGGTGATCGCCGCGGACACGGCCCGCTGGGGTGACTCTCCCACCGAAGCAATCTGGAATCCCCTTGCTAAGCGGGCGGCCATCGCCTCGGCTGAAGCGGAACTGGCCAACGTCCGCTATGAGGTGACCCGCGACACGAAGCTCGGGGCCGAGCCCGCCAAAGACGCGACCAAGCGGATCGAACAGGCCGCGGCCAAAGTCGCCAAAGCCAACGAAGGTGGGGTTGAGTACACGCCGTTGCGTGGCTCGCTGAAGGCGCTCGAAGGCCCGGACCAGAAAGAAACCGACTACCCGGCCGTCTATCCGTCCCAGAGTACCGGGCGGCGACTGGCATTAGCCAAATGGATCACGTCTCGCGAGAATCCATTGACGGCGCGCGTGGCCGTCAATCATGTTTGGCTAAGGCATTTTGGAGAACCGCTGGCCGAATCGATGTTCGATCTGGGATTGCGGACCCCGCGTCCCGAACAAGCAGATCTGTTCGATTACCTGGCGTGCGAACTCATCGACTCGGGCTGGAGTTTCAAGCACCTGCACCGGTTGATTGTAACGTCCAACGCCTATCGCCTCAGTTCGTCCACGCTGAATGCCAATTCCGCGACGCTGGCAGCCGACCCGTCGAATCGCTTTTACTGGCGAATGAACTCCCGACGGATGGAATCGCAGATCGTGCGAGACAGTCTGCTGACTCTCGCGGGCGAACTGGATCCGACTATGGGTGGGCCGACGGTCGGCCCATCCAAACCGACTTCCCGCCGCAGTCTCTACTTCACACAATCACGTGACGACCAGAATCAGTTTTTGTCGATGTTCGATGATGCAGACATCATGGCCTGTTACCGGCGGACGGAAAGCATCGTGCCGCAACAGGCATTGGCGTTGTCCAACAGCCGTTTATACCTTGAGATGTCCGCCAAGCTTGCGAATCGTATGCACGAAACACTCAGCCGAGACG
>CALJUK010000895.1 GCA_937975745.1 uncultured Planctomycetaceae bacterium
TCACCAATCCGGACAACGTGGCCAAACTGCGTGCGGTCATCGACGAAGAACTCAGCCTGACGATTGAACGGGCGATTGGACAACAGCGGATCGTGGCCGAAAACAAGAACCTGCGAGCCCAGTTGGACCAGCGGTTCGGTCTGGGCAACATCATCGGTCGCGACTACAAGATGCAGAAAATGTTTGACCTGATCGAAAGCGTGTCCGACACGCGAACGACGGTCCTGATTCTGGGTGAGAGCGGAACGGGCAAGACCATGACCGCCCGCGCGATCCACCAGCAGAGCAGTCGACGAGACAAACCCTTCGTGGAAGTGGCCTGCGGGGCCCTGCCCGAAACACTTCTCGAAAGCGAACTGTTCGGCCACGTGGCCGGGGCCTTCACCGGTGCCAATCACGATAAAGTCGGCAAATTTCTGCAGGCAGACGGTGGGACATTGTTCCTGGACGAGATCGCGACGGCCTCTCCATCGCTACAGGTCAAGCTGTTGCGTGTCCTGCAGGACCGCGAATTCGAACCGGTCGGTGGAACCAAGACATACAAAGTTGACGTCCGGCTGATCTTGGCCACCAACCAGGATCTGGCCGAGATGGTCGAAGCAGGTGAATTTCGCCAGGACCTGTATTACCGGGTCAACGTGATCAGCCTGACGCAGCCACCGCTCCGCGAGCGAATGACCGACATTCCTTTACTCGTGGAACACTACACACAGCACTTCAACGAACAGACCGGCAAACAGATTGTCGGTTTCGACAGTGAGTGCATGCGGCTGATGCAGTGTTACGAATGGCCCGGCAATGTCCGCGAACTGATCAACGTGGTCGAGCGGGCCGTCGTCTTGTCCAAGGGCACGACGATCTCCGCGGCTGAGCTCCCCGAGGCAGTTCAACAGCAACGACGGCGATTGGCCAGCCCGCAGGGACACCTGTCCGCGGCCAACTCACTGAAAGCGGCCATGGCCGAACCCGAGCGGCAGATTATTATCGAGACACTCGAAGCCAACCAGTGGAATCGCCAGAAGACCGCGAAGGCGCTCGGAATCAACCGCACAACGCTCTACAAAAAGATGAAGCGTTACGAGATCGAGTTCGAGCAGCAATACGCGTAACATGTATTGCTCAACATCCCTTTGGTGGGATTGACGGCGTTCGTTCTGCGTACGGTGCGTCCAACTTCGTAGGGTGCATCGAGACGCACCTTCCATCTACTTCTTCGGCCGGCGGGGTGGCGACACCTGCCAATCGGGCGTGGGGACGTGCGATTCTGCCATGGCTCCGCGGACGATCTGCACGATGTCCAGGTGCTCGGCTGCGACGTTCA
>CALJUK010000896.1 GCA_937975745.1 uncultured Planctomycetaceae bacterium
CGGCGGGACGCCGCGGCTCCAGCGGTCGCATGGTCGAATCATCTTCCCAGAGCGGAAGACGACTCAGCACACCCGCGGCGTGTGCCTGGGCGATTTTCTGTTCAGCGAAAGATTCCCAGCCGTCCGCGGTTTGATTCCTGTAAGACATGGCTCATCACTCCTTTGATGGTGAAGCGATCCGCGAAAAAGCGAATCGACTCGGGTCGCGGCATCCGGCCGCGCGAACTCGTCATTGCACAACTTAGCGTGACGATCGAGCCCTGACTGGCTGTTCGAGACATACCTCAGGGCTGTGACATCGCCTCCGTCAGGAAACGGTGAATCGTGGTTTGCCTGTAAACTTCCGCTGGCTGCAGTACCGTACTGGGGAATGATGGCTCGTTGGGACTGTTGGGAAAATGCTGCGATTCGAGACAGAAGCCACCGTGCTTTTCGAACCCACCCACTGCCGGAGAGCCATCAAGAAAATTGCCCGTGTAAAGTTGAATTCCTGGTTCGGTCGTCAGAACTTCCATGACGCGTCCCGATTTTTGATCCCGGACTCGGGCCACCAGAATGGGACCGGTCGATTCGCCTGGTCGATCGGCGACGTAGCAGTGATCGTACCCGCCAGACACATCGCCGATCCGCTCCCCCAGGGGATGCGGCGTGCGGAAATCCATGGGCGTCCCCTCGACGGGACGGAGTTCTCCGGTGGGAATCATTGCGTCGTTGACCGGCAGATACCGACTGCAGTTGAGAGTCAACTCGTGATCGAGCACGTCACCCGACCCGACACCGGCCAGATTCCAGTAACAGTGGTTGGTCAAATTCAGCACGGTCGGCTGATCGCAGGTGGCCGTATAGTCGATCGTCAGTGAGTTCTGATTGTCGAGCGAGTAGACAACCTCCACGTTCAAATTGCCGGGGTAACCTTCTTCGCCGTCGGGACTGCGATAAGTGAAACGGACTCCGACCCGATCCGTGTCGGAAATTGTTGAACCGTTCCAGACCTTGCGATTGAAACCAACGTCTCCGCCGTGCAAATGACTGGGCGCGTTGTTGGTGGCCAGCGTGTACTGCTGGCCGTTGAGCGTGAATGCTCCGTCAGCAATTCGGTTGGAGTAGCGACCGCAAATCCCACCGAAGTAGGGAGCATTCGCAAGGTAGCCTTCGAGGTCACCAAAACCGAGTGTGATATTGGCAACGTCCCCGGCAGTATCGGGCACCATGACATGCGTGACCGTGGCCCCCCAGTCGATCAGGCCCACCGTCATGCCATTCTGGTTGGAAAGGAGGTACCGGGTAATCTCGGCCCCCTCGGGTGTCTTGCCAAACGGCTCTTGCTGCACGGTCATCTGAAACTCACTGGCATCCGACAGGGATGATTCCACGTTCGCGCTCGGAGCGGCCGCTCCGCCACTGGCCGGAGTGGACGAGGTCTCCCCGCGACATCCGACCAGAACGGCAATGCCCAGAAGGATCGCCCACACCACTGTCGGATGATGACCGCGGAGCATCAACTCACCTCTAGCGAAAAGTCTGAAACGAACAGGATCGCGAAGAGTCGAATTCTCGTCTGTGGAAGCGGTCGATCGCAGTCACCGACAAAAGAGTTCGTTCAAATCCTGAATGGACCGTAGACAGACTCGGCATCCGCGCACTCCCAGACTGGCCGCATCTTCCGTAAAACCGCCCCGTTCGTCAAGGATGCTCTGGGGCAGGTCGCCGCCACAGGGCGACACTTAAGTCCTTGACAAATTAGGAGATATTAAGTTTTGAGCAGCCCCACAGCGGGACGGATTGCCCACCCGGAGCGTCGGTTGGGAAATCACTCATCTTGCGAAAGAAGCCCATTTCGGGTTTCAATAGGGCAACATTTCCAGCCTGCCCCCAACAGATGTCACCGAAACGGCGTAAGAAATGAGAGCAGGGGGGTAATTCACGGATGACAAAACTGACGAAACCAAACCCGGCGGCTGCGGAGTCCGTCCATTCCGCAACCGGTCAAAATGACGCAGCGCTGCTGGAAGCGGCGCGGCGTGGTGATCGGGCTGCGTTTGGGGAGTTAGTCCTTCGATACGAACATCGGTTGATGCGCGTGATTTTGCGGTTTGTGCACGATCCCGAACTGGCCGAGGATTTGGCACAGGAGACGTTCCTGCGTGTTTTCGAGCGACTGGATCAATTCGATCCGTCTAGACGATTCTGCCCGTGGTTGTTACGCATCGGCGTGAACTTGACGTTGGACTACCTGCGAAGACGAAAGCGACGAGGACGGTGGGCGCTTTTTAGCGAGTCCCCCAGCGAACGGCCGCCCGATCCGGAGATCAGCGATCCGCGACGGAATCTGGACATTTCGCAGGAAGTACAGGCTGTTCTGGAAGCAATTCCCGAAAAATACCGAACCGTGATGGTTCTGCGAGACCTGGAAAACTTCTCGACATCGGAAATTGCAGCCATCCTGAATCGAAAAGAGGCGACCATTCGTTGGCGCCTGGCTGAAGCGCGGAAAGTGTTTCAGAAACTGTGGACCAAGCGGCAAGAAGGCCGCCCAAGAGCGTTTGACGTTGAAGGCGACGACCATGAACTGTAGTCAGGCACGGTCCGGTTTAGCGTTGCTGGTCGGGCAGGATCTGGATGACAAGGGGCGGCTCGATTTGGAGCGGCATCTTGCGGTCTGTCCCTGTTGCCGACATGCCCGGCAGCAGTTGGAACAAGTCATGAGCGTCCTGCAGGTTGCCAATGCAGGCGAAAGCCCGGATCTCAGCGACAGTCTCTGGCCCGACCTGTCCGAGCGGATCCGCGTCCGGCAGCGGTATCGTCGGCAAGAGCGTTTTAACGGCTGGGTTCCGGCCTTGGCCGTCACGGCCGCCTGTTTGACGATTGTGGTGTTCGCCTCCCGCCCGCAACCCGTGTCACGGATGGTTTATCCGGCCGTTGCCCCCAACATGGAAGCGGTCGCTCCGGTCTCGAGCAATATGATGCCACTCGGAAACTCGCCGATGGATGGCGGAATGTTCGGGATGAGCCGGCCCTTGGGATGGCTTGACCGAATGCAGACTCGTCCCGTTGTCGCAACCCCGCCGATGCAGCGATTGATGCAACCGGAAGGCCTGCTGGTCCCGACTCCGCGGAGCCGCTATGCCGCCAGCAATCGCGACAACAACGCCGCAAACGGCAGAGAAGCGACGCAATCTCCGTCGCAAGAGCGAAATCGATTGTTGGAATCGATCGCCGGCTGGTAGAATCGATTTTGACGGATGGCAGGCAGCCCCGCACGGCAGTCGGCTCCAGACATCGGTCGGTACTCATGCGGCAGCCAGGTTCGCAATCCGTTTTCGCTGCGAGTGGATTGTCTGGCACGGCTCCGAAGCCATGGTGTCCTTCGCCTTCAACGCGGGCCGAAGGCCTGCATTCAGCCGGTTTTGGCGCTTGTCGGATGGCAAACTGCGCCGAACTGCAGCAGTGGTTCGTTTGCCGTGTTGCAAAAAGGCTCCGAGAGACGACTTTCACAGCGCAGCAGCCCCGTCGTTTGCCCAACGGGTCGTTTACCCAACGTGGAAACCCCGATAACACAACTATTTCGCACAACTTGCTCCAGTAGGGTGATGTTTCCATGCCGATCTTTGACTTTCGCTGCTCCCAGTGCGGGCACGGTTTCGAATTACTGGTCCGCGCAGGCGAATCCGGCCGTTGTCCGGATTGCAATTCGGAGAAGGTCGAGAAGCTGATGAGTGCGCCGGCCGCTCCGTCGCGAATGTCGTCGCCGCTTTCACTGGCAGGTAGCTGCCCACCGGCGGACGCACCTCCCTGCAGTCCGGGCTGCTGCCGTCTGCCGAGGTAGCATTCTGCACGACAGCGCCTTCGGACGTGGGAAACATAATTCATGCCCGAGAACCCGGGGCCGATATCCATTCGGTTCGCACCTCCCGACGCACTGCAACCAGCGTTGGAACTCTTCTTTCGCGATTTCCCGACGAGCCAGCGAGCGGATCGCATTGCCGAGACTCTGTCTGTCGCCGCAGACGGAGAACTCGACCTGTCGCGTCTGCTGATCGCCGAATCCACCGAGGGAATCGAGGGCGTCTCGCTGGTGATGCTGCAAACAGACGGCTCGGCCTTTGTCTGGGCGCCGGTCACTCGGGCGATCGACCGCCGCCGGCATATCGAGATCGCAGATGCCCTCCTCTCCCAGGTGCGGGATGTGTGTCTGACGTATAACTGCTGGCTGGCACAGGCGCTCCTCGACGAGTCACAACAGCAGGAGTTGGCCGACCTGGTTCGCAATGGCTTTCCGGAATTGGCCCGGCTGCGGTTTCTACAGCGGTCGGTCCGCGAGAACGCCCCCACACGCTCGGAGCCAAACCTCACAGCGGTACCCTTCACGGATGATTCGGCCCGCGAACGGTTCGCTCGCATCATCGAGCGGACCTACCTGGACTCGCTGGATTGCCCGGAATTGCACCGGCTGCGAACAGGCGAAGAGGCGCTCGCCAGCCACGCACTTTCGGGAGCGTTGGTCCCCTCAATGTGGAACGTCTATTCACTCGACGGCAAGGACGTGGGACTCGTCCTCTTGGGGGATCATCCGGACGAGAACGCCTGTGAGCTTGTATACATGGGCCTGGTAACCGAAGCCCGGGGACGTGGGCTGGGCGAAGTTTTACTTGGAGATGCAATTTCTCGCGTGCAGAAACATGCGCGCGAAACTCTGTTTCTGGCTGTCGACGACAGAAACATTTATGCCAAAGCACTTTACGATCGATGCGGATTCATCGAAGTCAGCCGCAAGGTGGCCTGCGCCTGGCTGGGTCATCGGACATCCCGCATCAATCATTGACATGTTATTCACAATCCTGGGATCCAGAAAGAAATTCTTCAAGACGCAGATCCAGCATGTTCTCAGCGGTTTTTTTGTCGCTCAGCCTGCCTGCCGATTGCCGGTCGAGAAGATCTTCGGCGTTTGTATTTGACTCGGCGAATCGTCTGGCTAATATCGGACCTGAGTGAGTGAGAACAATCCGGCGTCGACCGCCGCTTCCTTGTGCGGTCATCAGACGTCATCAGACTGCTTTCCGCAGCAATCGCTTTCCATACTGAAACCACAAGTCAGTCGGCAATGGATCTGCCTCCCGGGCACCCAGCCTGCTCTGACGGTTGGATTGCGCCTGTGGTATGCGCGAAAGGGTGGCAAGATGCAGCCCGAGGTTAAGGCAACGGCATGGCCAACATCCAAGAACAACCCGCGGACGACGGAGCTCGAAACGGATCTGCGATCCGAGTTAGAAGCTCGGATTGGCGCAAAGAACTACCATCATTGGTTCCGCGATAAAACGACGTTCGAGATTGACGGTGACGTGCTGACGATCGGCGTTGGAAGCCCGTTCCTGCTGAACTGGGTGCAGCGTCAGTTCCGGCTCCCGTTGTCCGAAGCAGCGCGGACTCGGCTGGGCGAATCTGCCACCGTGCAAATCCGCGTGGACCCCCACGTGCTGATGACGGATTCGAACAAATCGAGCGAGAGCCAGGCCAGTCAGCTCTCGGCTGCGGCAACCGACGACATCACCGCCGGCGGACGGCCTGCCACAGGTTCAGCAGCGGGCAACGATTCGAAACGCGCTCCGTCGAAACAGCCGCTTGGGCGTCGCCGCTTTGCTGACCTGACAGAAATGGTTGTTGGACCCGGTAATGACATGGCTGTGCTGGCCGCGCGGCAGGTGGTCGAAGAACCACACGGCCACTTCAATCCGCTGCTTGTTTACGGCGGCGTCGGGCTGGGGAAAACACATCTGCTCGAAGGAATTTATCGACTGCTCCGCCGCGAGTATCCGACTCTCAACGTGACGTACCTGACGGCAGAAACATTCGCCAACTACTTCACCGAAGCGTTGCAGAAGCACACCTTGCCGGCATTCCGGACCCGCTTCCGCGGAATTGATGTCCTGCTGGTGGACGATGTCGACTTTCTGGACGGCAAACGCGTCATCCAGGAGGAGTTCCTGAACACTCTCAAGGAGTTGGAACACCAACAGAAGCAAGTCGTACTGACGAGCGATCGTCATCCGCGGCTGTTCGCCAAGTCCAGCGACGAACTGGTCTCCCGGTTTCTGGCCGGACTAACCTGTCGCATTGAGGCACCCGACCTGGAGACTCGTCAGAAGATTCTCCAGTCCCGAGCCGCCCGCTGGGATGGCCAGTTTGCCCCGGAGGCACTCCAGTACGTGGCACAGCGGTTTTCGCACAATGTCCGTGAGCTGATTGGTGCGCTCAACTGCCTGCATGCCTATTACCGCATGACACAAAAGCGGGTGACCGGTACCGCCGCCAGACAGGTCCGATCGGAATTGGAACGGGACTGCGTCCGCGTCGTACGGATGTCAGATGTGTCGCGCGTTGTCTGCGAACGCTTCGGAGTCGAACCGGAAGACCTGAAGTCGGAGAAGCGAAGCCGCACCATCTCGCAGCCGAGGATGCTGGCAATGTACCTCTCGCGCCGACTCACACAGGCCGCGTTCAGCGAAATCGGAAGCTACTTCGGCGGCCGAAATCACAGTACAGTCATGTCGGCGACCAAGCGGGTCGAGGATTGGCTACAACAGGGAGAGCAGATCCGCATCGCCAGCCACAACTGGTCGGTTCAGGATCTTGTCGCTGTTCTGGAACAGGAACTTCTGGCCGGCTGATTGATTCGAGGGTTATCGCCCATACCCTCGGTTGCCTGCGGGGAACGGCGTCGTCTGCGGATAGCCGGCGGCCGAGTTGCTCTGATTCCAGGTTCCGTCGGTTCCTGCTCCATTCGGATTGGCCTGTAACCCATTTCCCGAAGGGATTTGTCGCTGCGCTGTCGACTGCGGTAATTCTGCAGCGCGGAGTGTCTGCAGCAGGCGTTGATACTCGGCGTTCTGCTGGCGGATCGAATCTTCGTATTCTTTCAGCGGATCGCCCGACCGATGCGATTGCCCAGGATTGCCTCCCCACGAACCGGCCGAAACATTCGACCGCGAATTCCCGGAGTTCCCCATCCCAGCTGTTCCCGACATTCCCTGCCGATACGGCTGAGCTCCAGAAACTTGATCGACACCAGAGACCGCAACCGGCGATCCAGCGGTCTGGTTGTCGTTGTTCCATGTGGCTGACGATCGGGCGTCTTCGGGAACGAACATGCCGGGGGCGATCAGTTCACGCTCTGTTGGCTGCGTCGCATGAAACTGACGGGATGGATCGGGGTATTGACTGACGTTGGGACGCGAACCCGTGCCCGGATGCGAGCTGGCACCCGGCTGGAGCATCGAACCGGCAGCAGAGTTGGCAGGTGTCACAATCGGGAACGGTTGTCCGGGTCCCGCACTCATCCCGGCCAACATCGCTGCGCGCGCTGCCGGGTCGAGTTGCTGCAACAAAGCCCCCTCTTCGGACGGCATCCGGGCCGGCTTCGCCTGCGTGAATGCCGCCTGCTGGATTTCCTGATCGCTAAGAGTCTGACCATTGCTGCTCGAAGGCATCATCAAATTGCGAGGTGCGTGTGGCCATTGCTCGACATCACGTTGGCCGGCCGGCCGACGATCGTCTGAAAATCTTTCCTGTGAACTGGCCGGTCTGATCTCGCTCCGGCTCACATCGGGCGGAAACTGGGTCGCCGGAGCTGACGCCACCGGCCGACTGCCGGACGAATACTGATTCGAAGCGGGCCACTCGGGCATATTGGCGAGTGGTGAAGCGGAGTGCGGACTCCCCGACCGACCGGTGGCGGCCAGCGGATTGGTTGCCACGGCCGACGAGACTCCCGGAGTGATCTGCGGGACGATTTCGGGCTGCGAATTGTCATCTGGCGTTGCAACGTTGCCGGACTGGGT
>CALJUK010000897.1 GCA_937975745.1 uncultured Planctomycetaceae bacterium
ACTGCTCAGCCGCACTGGTACTCAGACGCGACGGAGCAAACTTGTAGCTTCAATGTCGTCCTCCCCGCGGTGCGGGGTGGTCGTGTTTCAACATGACCGCCCCGCAGGGGGCGGTCTCTTTTGAAAAGGAGTCGTCCCCATGATCGCATCTGTTCAGAGGATCCATCAGACGCACACAACTGCCCGCAACGAGCAGTTTTTGTCACTATTGCCGCTAATCAAGAAACAAGCCCGTTTCGCATTTCGAGATAAGCCGCACGGGCATCGCCAGGAACTCATTTCTGAAGTGATTGCGAACGCCTTCGTCGCTTTCAATCGTCTCGTCGAACGAGGTCTGTCTGACGTGGTGTATGCTACGCCCTTGGCCCAATACGCCATCAAACAGGTCTGTGGTGGCCGTCGCGTCGGGGCCAAGCTGAATGTCCGCGACGTTTCATCGGAGTACGCTCAGCGTGAGAAGGGATTTACCGTTGAGCGTCTGGACCGATTTGATGAGCGGAAAGGCGAGTGGCGGGAAGTCTTGGTCGAAGACCGCAAGGCCGGTCCCGCCGATACGGCCGCCGCTCGCGTGGACCTCGCAAACTGGTTCGCAACCTTGCCAAGACGCCAGCGTCGGGTTGCCGAGACGCTGGCAAGCGGCGAGACGACAAAGGCCGCCGCGAAGAAGTTTGCCGTATCTGCCGGCCGCATTTCACAAATGCGTCGCGAACTGGAAGTCGCGTGGCAAGATTTCCAGGGCGAGCCAAGCCTAGACTAGGCACGGCATGTATGGTGCCAACCCCGGTGGACACATATCGATGGTCGCTTGCTGCGGATTCCCGCTCGACGCGACCATCAGATCACGACGTCGGTCGTGCTCCCGTAGCCCCACACGAGACGTTGCTTCCGATTCCCCGTTTGTTTAGGCCAGTAAGAGTCTCTTCTGACAGTTATCGTACTGACAGCTCTACCGACCAGTTGGTATGCACCGAAAGAGGCAGTCGCAGGCCCGCGCCGCGTCATTCAACGCGTTTGCCCCCGTGGAAAAGGTCCTTGTAGTGAGACTTTGAGACATCCAGTCTCAAAGTCTCACGTTTTGGATTTTCTCGCCTGGCAACGGCAGATTTATGAGACGCAAAAATAGCGGCCTCATTATTTGGGAACGCGGAGAGGTTGGAAACATCCAGCGAGGCTCCGATCAGTGGCGCAGTCCCCCACGTGCCTGCGGGGGCTGCGAGCAGAACCGTGCTCATCCATTCCAGTGATGCACTACGCACACCTGCAGTCTACGCCAGACACTTGATTCTGCCGGATACGCATGCCCGGCCAAGGGGGAGGTAAGGAAGAATGGCGAAAGGAAGCAATGTCCCAAATCATGCATTGGTGGTGACGCAGTATGCTGAATTTGGCTCGCTCGTCCAGGCGTTTGTCGATGGGCACCACGAACTGATGACAATCATCGGGGATGCCGGAATTGGCAAGACGGAAGAAGTCCGACGCAGGATGCAGAAAAAGGGTGAAACGGAGTGGACACTAATCAAAGAGAAACACTCACAGCTGTATCTCTACAGGAAACTCTACGAATCGCGTCTGTTCCCGGTCGTTTTGGATGATCTTGATGGCATGTTCCGGAGCCCCGACAACACCTCGATCTTGAAATGTGTCTGTGACAGTGTATTGGTCAAACGAGTCGAGTGGGGAAGTACGCACGCCGCTTTTGAGCGTGTCGATAATCCATTACCGAAGGCATTCGAGTCGATCAGTCGAGTCTGTGTAATAGCGAACGAGTGGCAGACGATCAATCGGAATCTTGCCGCTGTACAAGACCGGGGCGTGTTGGTCTTCTTCCGTCCCAGCGCGCTGGAGGTACATCGGCAGATTGCTCGGCAGGCGTGGTTTGACGACTCCGAAGTCTTCGAGTTTCTGGGCCGAAATCTGTTTCTGATCACCAAGCCAAGTTTCCGGCTGTATCTCACCGCAAAACACCACAAGAGATCCGGATTGGACTGGAGAAACCTGATCCTCCGCACCATAGAAAGCGATGCAGACCCAAAGATGATTCTCATCGCGAGGCTATTAGCCGATTCATCGTACGACCAACTTCCGGCTCCTGAAAGAGCGCGAGAACTGGCGTTTCAGCGACTGGGAGGAGGTTCCCGCGCAACGTACCATCGAGTGAAACGAGAATTGGTAGCGAAACGGGGTAGCTTTGGCCTTGCGGGTGCAGACGGTATCAAGCTGGAACCGACCCGCATCGATCCATTCTCCCTGGCGATGGCCGAACGTCGTAATCAACTTGAGGCGATGCGGGATGAAATTGACGACCGGAATAGTCTGGATAGCAGAGCACCAAGTGCTGACCTTGACGATGGTGACACGGATCATCCATCTCCTTCGAAGCATCCTATTGCTCCGGCAGTCGCTGAGCTTCGTAGAAGACTGGAAGATGCCATTTCAGCTGAGGACTACGAAGCCGCTGCCGAGTTGCGCGACCTGATCAAGAACCTGGAGAGGCTCTCCAGAGAGGCGATGGGATAGAGGAACATGGCTTGCTGGCGAAGTCATCGCAAGTGTACGATGTGGAAGAGGTTAGACTGCACCTGCCCCCCCTGACGGCGCCAGCGCGAAACCGTGGAACGGGCAACGGCAATGATACGCGAGAGATTTTTTCGCTCGAATCGGCAACGACATCGACGCCAACTTGGTGACGCCGGTACAAACCGGTTACCCTCCGTCAAATTGACTTGATGTCATGGACCCGGGTGATACAGGTAGCAACGGAGTTGGATCATGGATAACAAGGAAAACACGAATTCCAGTTCATTGGATGAATCCGACGCAGGGATCGTCGTTCGCCCCCCCTTCCAATTGCGTTCGCTGCCCATCCGTTACCGATGGGAAGTCACCCGCCGTCATCCGTACTACCAACTATCCTGGAGACGTGCTCAATCGCATCACCGCCAAGAGGAGTGCCAACACCCCGTTGAAGGTCTTCTGCGTCAGATGGCCGTCATCCATCTGGCCGCTATTGGTATCTCTGGCGAGCCTCCGGATCCTGCGACAGATTTTGAACAACTTGAACAAGAGCAAATGAATGCAGCGTGGGCATCGGGAGCGTGTCATCCGATTAGTTTTCGTGGGAGGCCGGCACTCCTTATGTCATCGCTACCGAAGGAGACCCTGGCCAGTTTAGGGACGATGCTCACTGAGTCTTCGCGCGAAGACCACGAGGACGAGCCACCGCATCGAATCAAAATCTTGATCGATTTGCAGACGTTGGACAAACCGGGCTTAGAACTCTATCCCGACGAACCATTGGTCTCGATTAACCCAGCCGCATCTGCCCGTCAAATCGAAGAAGCCGCATCAACGCTACTCAAAGAATGGAAACTGGAGCGTGGGTTGTCCGAGCGTCGCGACCGAACCGATAAGTATGATGATTATCTTGAGCTCTGGGACTTGCGAGAGGGTTGGGACGGTGGAACATACGACCGCACGAAAGAGCGGCGTCTTCGGCATGTGGCTGGAGAACTCCGCCTGAGCCCGACTACTGTTCACAACCGGTATTGTAGCGCCTTTAGTCTTATTGTCGGACGGTCATACTCGCCCGAACTATGGTATCGGGTATTTGGCCCTCTCAAACTGTCGCTGCTATTTGGGGGCGCACTGGGAGACGTGAGTCGCCCACGCCCGCTGAACTCTCGCACGCCTGTTCCGGTCGCTGTGTCCATTGTCGCACACACCGTCGTGAGTCG
>CALJUK010000898.1 GCA_937975745.1 uncultured Planctomycetaceae bacterium
AGCAACGAAATGGCCCGTTCCTGGTAACGCTGAAGCGACTGCGTCTCCTCCAGCTGGCTGAGTTCGACGCGTGCCGTCTGCATATGATGCAGCAGTTTTAGCCGTCGCTCGAAACGTTCTTCGGCAATGTCGTCGGGGCGTGACAGATTGGGAGTGCGGAATTCGAGACTCGGATCTTCGACGGCTCCCGATTGATGATGGAAGCCATATTCGGGCCAGGCGCCGTAGGACTGAGCATTGTAACGGCTGGCTGCCAGGAAGTACGGATCGCGGTGCGCCCCCATCACGCCCGCAAACTGTCCGGGAATGACACGTCCGGTCCGATGAATGAGCTTCTCCGGCAGGACAAACGTAGGAGGCAGACTGTTCTTGTCAGGAATAAGCGATCCAACAATCGCAGCAATCGAGGGATGGTCCGTCGGCTTGGGAACGCCCGGATTGAAGCCGATCGGCAAATTGCTCTGTCCGGAGAGCATCACCATATGGCCTTGCGAATGCTCGTTGTAGGGATGCGTGAGGCTGCGGACCAGCGACCAATGCTGGCTGCGGGCGGCCAACATCGGGAGATGTTCACAGATCTGGATCCCGGGTGTCGCGGTCGCAATCGGCGCGAATTCACCACGAATATCGGCTGCGGCCTCCGGCTTCATGTCGAAGCTGTCATGCTGACCCAGACCGCCCGAGAGAAAGATGTAAATGACCGATCGACCAGAACTTGACGGCTCAGCCGCGGACGCCTCGCGCGGCTGGCGAATCCACTGGGCTCCGAACCCCATCGCGGCCATTGCTGACCCTTGCAGGAACGACCGACGCCGAACTTCGGATTCGACCAGATTCAGCCGGTTTGACAACAACGACCGGGCTGCTGTGTCGTGCATGCTGCGGCTCCAATAAAGGCGGGTCAGGACGAGGCGAGCAAACGCGACCTCGGACGGATTGGCAGGATTGCGGGTGAGGCAGGAAATCGAGTTCTCACACTACTTCTCGGTCAGCGAGAACTCTCCAAAATAACCCTTTTGTGATCGAAATCGACCGAACAGCATCTTTCCCTTCAGGTACCCTTCCCATTGATACGGGTCCCCGTCGATGACTGCTGTCCCCTTCAGGATGACACGGTCGCGCAGCTTGTTAGCAGTGAACTTCACATCGTAACCGAACGGGTCGCCCATGAATGTTCCTTCAAAGCGGGCCGTCCAGTCCCCGGTTTCCCTGGGAATCGCAACACACTTCAATGGACCCGTCGTTTTGTATCGAAAGTTCTTCCAATTCCCCTGCCAGGTCTTCTCCCCATCTTCGGCCGCAATTACTGCGGTCACCGACAGGGCACCCACAGCCAGAAGACTCAACACAGTCAGCAACCATGACTGGGCAATCGACCGAAGGACTCTCACGAAACGATCCCTCAAGCGGTGCGCGCAGTTGATATGGCAACCATCCGCTTCGGAAAACGCCACACATTCCGTATACCGCATGCTACCACCAACAAGCAGTCGGATCCAGATGATCCTTCGCCGCTTGTACCGAACGGCTCATTCAGCACGGCCACACAGATTGAGCGATCATCGTGGTCAATTGCCGGCCAGCAACCGGGCCGCATTGCCCCCCGCGATGGCTGTCGTGATGAATTCCCCTAGTTCAGACTCTCTCAGTTTCAACATCGCCGCCACGTGATAGAAGAAGGGAGCATGCGAACCGAGTAACACCTGCTGATAGGGAACTTCTTGAATCAACTTGCCCACACCACCGGCACTTTCGAGCGTCGCGATGTCGAAGCAGACATTCTTAAGCTGGGCGAGGTCACCGAATGCGGGACCTCGTAAATCCCGCGACCAGTTGAGTACGACCAGTTGGAGTTGCGGAAACTTCTCGACAGTTTTTGCCAAGGGAGCTGTGTCGACCTCGGCCAGACTGAACACCGAACTGCTGGTCCGGACGTCCTCCATGCGGAGTGCCAGTTGAACGATCAGCTGTTTTTCACTCGCCAGGGCGAAGACGCGTTGGATCGCCTCGCTGTCCAGGCTGTATCGATGAAAATCAGGATGCAGACGAATCCCCGGCATTCGATGATGGTCGGTGCAGCGGAGCAGATCCCCTTCCCAGTCGGGCAACATCGGATTGATTGTCCCAAACGGGACCAGGATCTCCTCCCCCTGCTCGATGCACTCTGCCGCCAGGCGGTCATTGACTCCAGTCAGGTCGTTGTGCAGAAGTCCTTCAAAACTTCCGGCCCAGGCCTGGGTGATGCCATTCGCGCGCAGCCGCCGGACAAGCAGTTTCGTGTCGTCATCGGGAAGTCGCCGCGTCGGCCAGCGAAACAGGCTCACATTCACATCAATCACTGCGATTCTCCCGCGACCGAATGTCTTCCGGCCGAAGTCTTTCGTCCGTTCGCCCACACATCCGTGAAGTGTTACTTCTGCACTTTGTCGTTCAGAATCGGTTGCAACAGGCGCTGGTAGTTGCGGCCCAGGATCATCTTCTTCGCCGCATTGTCGATGTCGGCCCCCTGCACCTTGGCCAGCTGCGAGGCGAAACTTCTCCCCCCGGCATCGCTGCCATAGATGATGCGGTCGGCCCCCAGCTCGCGCACCGCCATCTCCATCATTCCGGCTGTCGGATCGAAACCACCGGTTCCCAGCATGATGTTCGGATGTCGGCGGATCGCGCGGATGCCCAGTTCCCAGTTCCCGCCGCTGTGACCGCAGATGAAGGTAATCTCGGGAAACCGCTTTGCCAGGACGACCAGATCTTCCGGTGTCGACTCCCCGGGGAGATTGCCCCTGGTTTTGTACCACGTGTGCTGGAAGATCACTGCCTTCAGCTTCGCCGCATGGGTCACGATGGCGTCTAATTTGGGATCACTACAGCGACAGGCGACCCACAGTTTGATTCCCACCATCGGGCCGTCGGCAATCATGCGATCCATCTCGGCCACGCTTTCGTCGGGATAGTTCGGATTGACGTAGGCAAAGCCGAACGCGCGATCGTGCCAATGACTGAGAGCCTGCATCACCTCATCGTTTTCACGCCGAAAGACTTCCGGAGTCGGATCGAGCGAATGCCGAATCCCCATGAAGATGGTAACCTTGTCGACCCCCATCCGGTCGGCATACTCGATCAGATTGGCCATCCGTTCGTCAGGTGTCCGCCCCTCCAGCCCGGTGAAGTGGCAATGCAGATCCCAGATCATGGACTCTTCCTTCGGGGTAACCACGCGGTTGATTTCACCGCAAAACTTGCTCGGTGAGCTACTCGGGGAACCGCAGTAACGTCGGATTCACTTGCGGCATGGAGGCCAATGCCTGGGACAACTTCCGCCTGGCGTCGTTTCGCGTTGGCACAGGATGCTGCTCAAGCGGATCGCTGGCCACGTCATAGAACCGTCCGTCGTCGTACAGTTTCCATCGTTGATCCCGCACGAAACGAACTGCCTGAGTCCGCTCTGGTCGGGGATTATAGTAACAGAACATCCACTCCCGTGCCTGGCCTGACTCGCCGCGGAGTTGCGGTGCGAAGCTGACACCGTCCAACCCGTCAGCGATCGGGCGTCCGGCAACCTGCTGCAACGTCGGGACGAAGTCGGAAAAGTCGACCAGGTCCTCACACACTTTCCCTGCCGGCACGACACCGGGCTGATACGCCACTAAGGCAACTCGTGTCCCGGCGTCGGTCGTTTTTCCTTTTCCACCACGAATGGTCCGGCCGTTCAGTTCCGACTTGATCGCGGTGTTCGTGCCGTTGTCTCCCGTAAAGAGAATGAGCGTTTCCTCCGCGATACCGAGTTGCTCTGTCTTCGCGACGATCCGACCAACCAGATGGTCCATCTCGTGCACCATATCCTCGAAGTTCTTCTGGCGATCCGAGCTCTCCCGCGACTTACCAGGGCAATTGCATGAAAAAGTGGCTCGGGAATTGCGTGGTATCGGCATGACGT
>CALJUK010000899.1 GCA_937975745.1 uncultured Planctomycetaceae bacterium
CAGTTTCAAAACCGGTTGGTGGCGAGTCTTCGGCCAGCATTCACAGGACGAAGACTAAGCACACAGAGGCTTTGGAACCGCTCCTAGTACCGGGCGGACAGCAGAATTCCGACCAGGACGTCGTAGGTCGCGTGCGTCCCCACCGTAATGCCAAAGCCCCGGACACGGAACAGAACCGCGAAGAAGAGTCCGGCCAGCGTGCGAAACGCAAATGTGAACAGCGAAAACGTGTCGGAACCCGGGCCGACATAATGCGCCCACGAAAAGGTCAGGCTGCTCGCGATGATTGCCAGGATAATGGCCGCCTGCTGATCCAGCCGCATCACGCGAAAGGCGACGTAACAGACCGGAAGCAACCCCAGTCGAAAGAGCACCTCTTCGTAGATGCCCGCCCCCACGTACGAGACAAGGCGACTGGCAGCCCCGTGATTGATCACCAGCAGCGGTGAAGAGATGCCGTAATAGCGAAACGCGACATCCTGCAACTGTCCGAGCACAACCAGCGAGAACGCAAACAGCAAACTTTCGGCCGACATTCCCACGAATGTCTCGGTCCGAATTTTCCAGCTGAAGTTGCCCGCCCAATGCCAGACCAGCAGCACACCAACCACCAGCACGGGTAACGCGAAGTCGACACCTCGCCCCAGCGACGAAAGCCATTGTCGCATCCAGTAGTCGGCACCGTTGCGGAGCAGGTCGGAGTGGGCTCCTCCCAGCCAATAGACGCCCAACTCGTACAGGGCCAGCAACGGAAGGAGAAACAGCAGGCAGGGAAACGGCTCTCGGGCGTGACGCCAGTAGTCGTTCGCACTACGCCGCTTCTTGGGACGGCTACCAGAGTCGCCCGCTGCCGACTTCGCCGCCGCAGCCGTCAACTTTGTCGGGGACTGTCGGGGGTTGGGAGCACTTGCTGTCTTCGCCAATGCAGCAGATCCAATGTCCTGAAGTGATCTTTTCCGGAAGAAACGGGAAGCAACGTGAGCGTGTCTGGGCCGGCCTTAGGACTCTCGCGCGATCCACCGCGTCCGACCACCTCGCCGCAGAGGACGATAGCCCCCGCTGACATCGGTCGTCTGGCCTGTGGGCTCTGGATGAGGACCGTCCTGCCGATGATCCTCGCCGACCAACAGATCCGCCGTATTCAAGTTTTCCACTCCGAAGTCGTCCCCCGGCAAATCCCCCGGTTGCAGGCCCGGGGCGAGTTCGGCGTGGGCAAATTCCGGAACCAAAGTTCGGAGGAAACAACGCGCCAAATACGAATCCCACTCTACGCGATCCGATTCCTAAAGCAAAACTCGAGAGACGGCTCGAATCTGATCCCCGCGGCCGGGGACGCGATTGGCCGAGTCGACTTCCGCGACGGTTGTTTCCAGCAAATCGACAAACCGAGCAACAATTGCCAGCGCACGGGCCGCCTGTCCCAAACGAGTTGGTAGCGGACGGTCCGGAAAGCCACTTAAGTCGATTCGCTCGTGGTGATGTTGAATCAAGCGTTGGGTTTCGATGGAGAGACCTTTGATTCCGGAGACGATTGCGGCGCCCGCTTCGGGATGTCGGCAATAGACGTCCCTGTGCCTGTGGATGAATTCGTCGATGTCGCAGTCATGACGGTTCTCTGTCGCAAGCAGACCGATGTCCTGCAACAGCGCAGCGGCTGTCAGTTCGTGCAGCTGAGAAATGTAAGGCCACCGACGGCCCAACGACGTCAGAAACAGCCTCGCCGTCAGCAGACCGTTCGCCGCGACGTAGGCCTCCGACCGGAATCGAACGGGACGAATCGCTTTGCGCAAACTCATTCCTGGCGGCCCGATTCATTCGCAGCCCCAGACGGTCCCCTGACAATCTTTCGCGAACTGTTGCAGAAAACTCGAAATCACGTCGGCATTCGGTGCGGGCCGACACAGCAACTCGGTGGCCACATCGCTGAAACGTGCGGTCATCCGCTGCGTCTCGCGCAGCCGGCGAAGGCATTGCTCTGTTTCGCGAAACAGAAATTCCACCTGCGTTAAACAGGCATGAAACGTCTCGGGATCCGGGAGGCTTCCGTTTGCCGAAACGTCACGGTTCAGTTCGGTATGCAGCAGGCGAGCCAGATCGAGCCCCTGCTGAGTCATCTCCGCCAGGACACCCAGTCCCGGGCCGCGGAGTTCGGGCAAGTCGGTGAACTTGCGGAAGCGATGCAAGGTACTCCGGAGCCGACCGGCCATCTGGTCTCGAATCGACTTCCTGGCCGCGGCGTCCGTGGGGAGCCAGTCATCGTGATCGCGTGCCTCCAGCCGGCGCGTCCAATAGGGGACCTTCCAAAGGGGAACTTCCTCCGAAACATGGCGGGGCCCTAACATTCCCAGGTCGGTGGCAATGTCGATGCGAATCAGCGATTTCCGCTGACCGTTGCGAGTAGACCGACCGAACATCGTGCTTCCCTTTGAGCTGTCCGCAATCGTCCGCAATGGCGAATCCTGGCAGAACGGACGCCAGGGGGCAGTTTGTGCCACCTCTTCAATATCGGACTCAACGGACCGCCCGTTTCAACGCAATCGGCATAATCGTCTACTTCGACCGCTCCAGAGAGGTCTTCCGAAGTCGATTGCCGCTCCGGCGAACTGTCCAGTTCAACAGGGATTGGATCGCCACCGCCGACAAACCAGGCAGAATTCGCTCAATTCCGGCAGTTGCTGCAACCGATTACGTGGATACACCACTTTTCCCATGCCATTCCGAGGAGCCTCACTTCCGCAAAGCGGGTCCTCGGCAGTGGAGAGTCCCTTTACGGTTTCACGCTCGATTGGCGATCGGTGAACCTGCGGCCCCGCCGAAGGGTCACTACCGATTAGGCGACGGCCTTATGGGTGATTGGGGGATGTGGTGCAATCCGGTCGTTGAGGGGGGCTCAGCGGTTCCACCGGAACTCACTGCCACTGGACGCGGCAGCGGGGGCACTTAGAATGCCAGGTATGAGACGAATGCCAGGTGTAAGACCACGAAAGCAGTTCCTGCTGGCCGGGCTGTTTCAGCCGGCTGTCACTTCCGGAGGGAGGTGTACCACTCCGGCCCGTTTTTGCAGTGACTAATTCTGCAAAGACAGGTCGGATGCGAGTGATCGGCCGGTGACGTTGGCTGAGACTCTCGCAAAAGGCGTACATTTTCGGCTTTGTGAAAACTTCGCTGGTCCATCTCCGGAGGCCTTCCCATGGCGACAGACATCCGTCGCAAAGAACTACTTCCCGAACTGACTGACCGTATTGTGGAAACGTACCACGAGATCGGGAGTATCAATCATCTGGGGCATTGCCCGCTCCCCAGTGCCGACGCAATCTACGAAATTGCCAACGACCTGAAAGAGGTCATCTACCCCGGTTACGGCCGACGTCAGAATCTCCATATGGGGAATGTGACCTATCATGTCGGGGATTTGATCGACAGCTTGCACGATCGCCTGACACAGCACCTGGCGCGTGCCCTGCGGCATGAACACCGCCTGCTGAAAGAGTCCGGCTGCGAAGAGACCGAAGACTTGGACTTCGAGGCAGTTGGACAAGACAAGGCGATTCGATTTCTCGAAAAGATCCCCAAAATTCGGGAAATGCTCTCGCACGATGTCCAGGCCGCACTCGATGGCGATCCGGCTGCAAAAAGTGCCGATGAAGTCATCTTCTGCTATCCCGGACTCGAAGCGGTGACGATTCACCGGATCGCCCACGAACTGTATCTGTTGGGTGTCCCGTTGATTCCCCGCATGCTGTCCGAATGGTCTCACGGCCGGACCGGTATCGATATTCACCCGGGGGCTCGCATCGGCAAGTCGTTCTTCATCGATCACGGCACTGGTGTGGTGATTGGCGAAACCTGCGACATCGCCGCGAACGTCAAGTTGTATCAGGGTGTCCCGTTGGCCGCTCTCAGCTTCCCGCGGGAGGACGAGGGCCGCATCGACGG
>CALJUK010000900.1 GCA_937975745.1 uncultured Planctomycetaceae bacterium
GGAACAGGCCCCAGCAGTCTCTGTCGATCAGCGCTGCAATTGCATCGGCTACGGTCTCGGCTGAACTGGGAGTGCAACACTGGTCGTTGACAACTCGCAACTCATCATGCGTGTCCGCCAGGCGGAGCATTGTCTCGACGAAGTTTCCCTTGCCTGCCGACTTCGACCGCCCGTACAGGCCGCACGTTCTTACGACCAAATGTCTGGGGGCGAGCGAACGGACAAAGTATTCGCCGGCAAGTTTGCTGTTGCCATACACACTGACCGGGCCGGGGAGGTCTGTCTCGGTGTAGGGGGCGGACCGGTCGGCATCCAGCCCGAAGACGTAGTCGGTACTGACATGCACACATCCGGCGTCGATGGCGGCTGCTTGGCTGGCAAAGTGTTGGACACCGATCGCATTGACGGCGAACGCCTGCTCGGGCTCGTGTTCGGCTTTGTCGACGAAGTTGTACGCGGACAGATTGATCGCGAGGTTCGCGCGGAAGCTCTCGAAGGCGTGTGTCACCTCCACCGAGCGTGTACTTCGGAGGACGAGGGAGCCCAGACTTCTCCCGACAACAGGGGGAGCAACGCCTGTCCGAGTTGGCTAGTACTACCGATCAGCAGGATTCGCATTTCGAAGTCTCCCGGACCGCCGTCTCAGAATGTGGTTTTCGGCCGGCCATGTCGGGCCTATCATATTGTCTGCCGTGATGAGTCGGCGATGTGAGGCGAACGGAAAAAACGGACATGATTGAGTTCAGCCTGATGACTGCGGAAGAGTTTGTTGATCGTCGTCTCGACTGGGACGACATCCGCCCATGGTCCGAACTGGTCAAGGGGCACGTCAAGTCCTTCGAGCAACCCGATGAAGCGCACGGCCTCACACTGCTGAATTTCTCCAAGGCATTGGGTCAATACCTAATGCAGCTGGAAACGGGCTATGCCTGCTTCGACATGGGGCTGGTGACGGCTCGCGATCCAGATACAGTGCGGTTTACCCCCTGCTGTATTTTTAGTGCAGGCCCCCGATTTGCCGAAATGGACAAGCCGGTGACGGACTCGGTCCCTCAGGCGGCATTAGAAGTGGCCTCGACATCTGACCGTCGCAACAGCATGCGGGAGCGAGTGCTTGAGTACCTGGACTGGGGGATTGAAGTTGTCTGGGTAGCCGATCCGCAGGCCGAGATGGTGCACACGTTTCGGCCCGGTCAACCGATCGATATGCTCAATCGGGACAGTATTCTGACCGGCGGAGAGACGCTTGCTGGCTTCGAAGTTCCCGTCGGCGAATTGTTTGTCAGTTCGAAGCACTAATCGCAGTTTTCGCGAGCCATCCGTTACAGCCAGGGCATCACGCGCGATTTCAGCGATTCGGGCAGGCGTTTTTCGATGGCCCGTCGGATCTGCTGTTCGTGATACCGCGTGCTGAAGTGGGCCAGAATAATCAGTTCGTTCTGGAAACGGTCGGCCCGCGCCAGAATATCGTCCAGGTGGGTATGGCCGAACTTGTGGATCTTCTCGCGCCGATGTTCAGGGCGGTAGAAAGTCATCTCGGTAATCAGCACGGTGGCGTCGTAGACGGCTTGGCATTCGTCCAACCCGGCCGGTGCCGTGTCTCCCGTGCAGGCCAGCAGAGGAAACATGACTGTTTCGCTGACTTCCTCGCCGTTCAACCGGATATCGCGAATTTTGTCGCCGGGCAGGCCGACATATTCGGCCTTGAGTTTCTTGCGGCGATCCCAGACGACGTAGCCCAGTGAGGGGACGGTGTGCTTCGTGCGAAAGCTGGTGACGACGTGTTCCCGCGAGAGTTCCACCTGCTCGTCGGGCTGCAGTCCGATCAGCTCGCAGTTCATTCGGCCGCGATCG
>CALJUK010000901.1 GCA_937975745.1 uncultured Planctomycetaceae bacterium
TTCCAAATGGCGTCGAAGACATTAGATCGGTTTCTACCGCTTCTCGCTCTGTTGAGTGTGGTTCCGCTGATTGTCAGCAGCGGGGCATTTCCCCTTGGCCACCTCAGCGATTCCGCCTGTCTCTGTTCGTGGCCGTCGTTATTCAGCGGACATGTGGTGCTGCACCATGGGTCTGCCTCTGATTTCGACTCGTCGGGCGAACAACTCGACGAGTCGAGTTCTCCGTTGGGTGAGCAGCATGCTGACACCTGTTCGGTCTGTTTGGCGCTGCGACAAGTCTGGTTGTCTCCGACGGCACGTCGCCTGACGCACGTCTTTGTCGGCCGTCGTGAGCTGAAACCCTTCCGTCTTCGCCAGCAGCCAATGCAACCCGATGATTTGTACTCCGGCGGCCTCGGCCTGTTCGCGCATTGTCTGTCGCGTCTCGGCAGAGACGTCGCGGATGTCTTTGGCAATCGTAAACGGCGCCAACTCCATTCCGGTGTAGCCCAGCTCGGCCGCGAAACGGCATTGGCGTTCCCAGTCCCAATCGACGAACAGTTCCTGGCAGATGGCAAACTTCATTGTGTCTCTCTTCGGAAGTGAGGGGTGATTGAAGGCTGGCTGCAACTTCGCAGGCCTGCGGTTTGTACTCAAGCGGGATCAGCAACGATCCTTGGGGTCGGAAACCAGATCGAACGGCCAACCATCCGCAGATGAAATTCGTCAACCCGAAACGGAATGCCTCGCAAGGCAGTGACTGCGTTACCAGCTCTGCTTCCAGCGTCAGTATCCCGACGGAAACGTCCGTTCATGATGGCGAATTTCGATACCACGGCCGCGGTGCACGGCCAGCGAGTTGTCATCGATGAGGACGCCGGCTTTTTCAGCACACATCGATTGTAACGCCTGTGAGGCTTCAACCTGCTGTGACTAATTTCGCGGAGCATAACATGTCGAAGCTAAACGAACGAGGCTCCCGGATCGATTGAGCCGAGGGTCGGGATCGCGGACGAGTGCGGCAGGCAGATGGACTTTGCCGGTTGCATCGATTGTTCCATGCGATCACTGAGATCGGACGACGTCTCAGCAGTTGACCGGTCATAGCGATCATGCGGCTGAGAGAATTCTGATCGTAACAGATATGTCGTCTCGGATACGGGGACCACTTCGGGAAAACCGGCAGGCAGGGGGAAATGCGTCGCACACCTCAAGGGGGCTGAATGGAAAGTCGACGAAAGGAAGGCGTGCGCCTTTTTGCAGACCGTGGCCTGCGGCTCGATCCCTCGGAGGACTGGCTTTGCCATTCAGCTTCGCCGACGTGGCTCGGGTCAGCATGCGGTGCAATGGCGCGTAACACGACACTTGGCCAGGCATACCGTGCCAAAGGTTTTCAGACAGAAGTCTCAGAGGAAACAGTTCAATGAAGACTGCAAAGCGGTTTGCTGTCTTGTTCGCACTGGTGATGTGGGCAAACAGCGGAACAACAACAGAAGCAGGCTACTGCGGTGCCGCGCGGTACACCTGCTGTCCGACGGACGTCTGTGCTCCGTCTGGTGACTACTGCCAGGCGAAGTCCAGCTGCAAGACGATGTACAAGACCGTCCGCGAGGTGGTCTGGGACAAGCGGGAATACACTTGCTGCAAGACGGTACACGACATCGTCTTCGAACAGGTTCCCGTGACCTGCCGTAAGAAAGTTTTTGAAACCTGCTACCGTGACGAATGCTTCACCGTCTGCCGGCCGGTCTATCAGACCTGCTACAAGACCGTGAACTACACGGTCTGCAAGCCGTGCTACCAGACCTGCTACAAAGACGTTTGCTACACCGTCCGCAAGCCGGTCTACAACACCTGCTACCGCGACGTCTGCTACACGGTCTGCAAGCCGTGCTACCAGACATGCTACAAGACGTGCACTTACAAAATCTGCCGTCCAGTTTGCGAAACCCACTACCGTGACGTCTGCTGCACGGGCTACAAGACCGAAATGCAGACCTGTTACCGCGACGTCTGCTACACGATCTGCAAGCCGGTGACGACCTACAAAGAGGTTGAAGTCTGCTGCGGCGAGTGGAAGACCGTCGTGGAGAAGATCCCCGGTCCGGTCATCGAGAAGTGTGTTTGCGAACCGGGAACCTACAATTGGGATCCCTGTACCTGCTGCTGCATCTACACGCCCGGCTGCTGCAAGAAGGTCCAGGTTCAATGTCCGTGCACCACGATCTGCCGCAAGGTGTGGTGCCCCAAGACAGTGATTCGCCGGATTCCCTGCACGACTTACGTGACAGAATGCTGCACCAAGCGGATCCCCTACACGGTCTGCCATCGCGTGCCGTACACCTTCACCAAGCGGGTTCCCTACACGTGCACCCGTTACGTGGAAGAATGCCGCACCAAGCAGGTCCCTTACACCGTTTCCACGATGGTTCGGCTGACCTGCACGCGACGTGCTCGTTCTTCTCCTGCACCTTGCCGACCCAACGCCGCACCACCCTGGTTCCCTACACGGTCTGCCATATGGTGAAGCAGTGCTGCACCAAGCAGGTTCCCTACCGGACTTGCACCATGGTTCGTGAATGCCGCACTCGCAAGGTTCCCTACACGGTCTGCCGCGAAGTCTGCGAGACCCGGATGGTGACCCGTCAGCGTTGCGTCCCGCGAACAGTGCAATTCACCAAGACTTGCTGTGTACCACGCGTCGTCTGCCGTCAGGTTCCCTACACGGTCTGCTGCACCGTCAGTGCCCCGGTTTGCTGCGATCCGCAACCGGCCACCTGTGCTACACCGGCTCCGGCTGCTACTTGTGCAGCCCCCGCACCCGGCTGTGCGGCACCGGCCCCAGGTTGTGCGATTCCGCAAACGGCAGCACGACCCCACTGTGATACCTGCCACAAATAGGCGCAACGTTCGCTTGAGACTGTTCTGAAAACCGGTATGCCATCGCGTCGAAGGGAACGGCTGTTCGCAGTCGTTCCCTTCTCGCATTCTTTGCCCTCCCTTCGGTCTGAAGACGCCTCAAATGGCGGGCAGGACCCGATTCTCCGTGGAGGGGGGCACCGATTTCGGACAGAAACTCGGAACTTCTCCCCCCTTCCCCACGTCCAACCTCATGTCGGCGGCTCGTCGACAGGCAGCCGGACAACCCCTGCCGGCCGGTCGGCACAGTTCCCATTGCACGGTGGGGCGGTTCGGAATATGACAAGCTGCGGGGCAGGTGAGTGATCGCAACGATTCACCGCGACTCACTTTCGGGGCAGATAACGAGTTGGGAGACTGATTGATGCGTTTCAGCCTGTGGAACTTCGCTAGCGCCTGTTGTCTCATCGTTTGCGTCGTGGAGATTTCCTGGTCTGCTGCCGACAAACCTCTCCAGGAGCAACGTGCGATCGCCCAGAAGGAATTCGACGCTGGCGACTTCCGCGACGCATATCAGATTCTCGAATCGGTTCTGCTCGACCCGGCGGAAGCACCGGGGGCTCTCGAACGAGACCTCCTGCTCGCCCATCAATGCCTTCAGCGTCTCGGCCAGATCGATCGCATCGACGACCTTGTCGATCGGGTGCTCGACAAACACCCGAAGGTCTGGCAGGCCTGGCAGGCGGCTGCTCAAACCCGGATGGACGCGACTCATTGGGGTGTCCTTCTGGCTGGCGACGAGTTCCACCGGGGAAGTCACCGGGGGGGTGGGCGTCCGGTCTCGTCCTTCGAACGGGATCGCGTTGACGCGATTCAGTACCTCACCAAAGCGGTCGAACTCCAGCCGCAGGATGCCCCACTGGAAGAACGCTTCGGCCTGTACCAGAACATGACACGTGCCATCATGCTCGGACGCGAAGGAAATGCCGCCTGGAAGCTCCAGGTTCTGACCGATCTGAAAACGCTCCCCGACTACGATGACATGCAGTGGGGCTACCGGGGACGCGGCGGAAGCGTCAGCGGAGGTGGTGCCCCGGTCGACGAGAACGGCGATCCGGTTTATTACCACGTGCCACAAGCCGCCGCCGATGCCGCTTCTGACGGCGAACTCTGGCGGTGGTATCTGCACCGGGCAGCTCAACTGGGTGCCGAACAGCAGGTGCAGGTGACAATGCAGCGGGCCAGTTTTCTCTGGCAACAATTCGGTGTGCAGACGCTTCGGCAATTCGGTTGGTTCAACCCGCAGCCCATATCGCGTGCTGATGAGGGCAACGACCACGAGCCGTCCGAACTGACACTCGACACCAGTCCGTATGCACTCCACACCCTCAAAGACACCGAAACGATTGCCCAGCTGGCCACGGGAGTTCGACGATTCGACCTTCCCGACGAGTTCAACTTTATCCTGTTGTACCGCGGCGTGGCGGACTCCCCGCAGAATTCCCAGGCCCAGGAAGCCCTGACACAACTTGCTGACATCTACGAGAACCGCCGCCAATACGCCCAAGCCGCCGACGTCTGGCGCGAGCTGATCCGACGGTTTGGTCCCGGTAGTAATTCCTATCGCCAAAAGCGGCTGGATCAAATCGTCGGGAATTGGGGCACATTCGAAACGGTCCGATCACAGGCCGCCGGGCACGGTGCCGAAGTCGACCTTCGCTACCGCAACGGTCGACAGGTTCAATTCATTGCCCAACGGATTGACATCGAGAAGGTCCTGACCGACCTGAAGCAGTCGCTGAAGTCCAATCCTAAGGAACTCGACTGGTATCAGCTGAACGTCGAAAACATTGGCTACCAGATCGTTGTCAAGAATCAGAAGCAGTACGTCGGCGAAACCGTTGCGGACTGGAAAGTCGATTTGGATCCCGATCCACGTCATGTGGACCAGCTGAAGTCGATCACCACGCCTCTCTCGCAAGCCGGTGCCTACCTGCTGACGGCCAAGATGCAAGACGGCAATACAAGCCGGATTGTGGTTTGGATCGACGACACGGCGCTCGTGCAGAAGCCGATGGGCGACCGGGCTTTGTACCTGGCCGTCGACGCCGCCAGCGGTCAACCCATCGCCGACATGAACGTAGAGTTCTTCGGAT
>CALJUK010000902.1 GCA_937975745.1 uncultured Planctomycetaceae bacterium
TGGACTTCAGCGTGGTGCATGGCGTGGTCTCCGGCAGAAGCGAAATCGAGGGCATGGACATGTTGCAGCTGGCCATTCCCATCGAATCGGGCAACAGCGGCGGCCCCGTGTGTGACCTGTCCGGGCACGTCATCGGATTGGTTACTCTCAAGTCGCTCGTGACAAAGAATCTCGGCTTCGCCGTGGCGGCCAACACGCTCCGTCCCCTGTTGGAACAACCCAACCCCATTCCGATTGAAGCCTGGCAGACGATCGGGGCTTTGCGGCCACTCGACTGGCAACCGCTTTTCGGAGCGAACTGGCGACAGCGGGCCGGCCGGATCATTGTCGACGGCGTGGGTGACGGTTTTGGTGGGCGTTCCATCTGTCTCTGGCAGCGAGAACTTCCCAAGAAGTCCGTCGACGTCGCCGTGACCGTACGGCTGGAGGACGAAGAAGGTGCCGCCGGGCTCATCTTTCACTGCGACGGCGAAGACAAACATTACGGCTTCTATCCCAGCAACGGTCAGCTGCGATTGAGCCGATTTGACGGCCCCGATGTGTTTTCGTGGCAGGTTCTCGAAGAAGTCGCATCAGCCCATTATCGCCCCGGTGAGTGGAACACATTAAAAATTCGCCTGCAGCCCCAGTCGATCAAGTGTTACGTCAACGACCATCTGGTCATTGAATCACGTGACTCACAGTACATCGAAGGTTCGGTCGGTTTGGCAAAGTTTCGTGACACCACAGCGGAGTTCAAACGCTTTCGCGTGGCCGAAAGATTGCCCGACGATCTCCCCGCTCCCGATGTACGGAAGCAAATTCGCGACTCGTTGACATCGATAACGCCCGGTCAGAGCCCCTCCTCTGACCTTTTGGAAAACCTGTCCGAAAAGCCGGCCGCCGCGACGTTCGTGCTCCGACAGGAGGCGGACGCCCTCCAGCAACGGGCCGAACAACTCCGCCAACTCGCCAGCCAGGTCGAAGACCAGGCCACGGTGGATTTGATCCGGCAGGCTCTCGATTCCGACCGCCAGCCGGCCGACTTGCTGACCGCGGCTTTGGGTGTTGCCCGGCTGCAGAATACCGAAATTGACGTCGCCGCCTATCAGCAGGCTGTCGACGGCATGGTCGAGCAGGTCCGTTCGAAGTTCCCCCCCAAGGCGGGGCTTGCTGAGCGACTGGCAGTCTTGGACCGCTACTTATTCGAGGAACAGGGATTCCACGGCAGTCGCACCGACTACTACAACCGCTCGAACAGCTATCTCAACGAAGTCATTGACGACCGGGAAGGCCTGCCAATTTCGCTCTCCGTGCTCTACCTGGAAATGTGCCGCCGGCTGGAAATTCCCGTCGTCGGCGTTGGTCTGCCAGGACATTACGTCGTCCGCTTTGAACCTCCGGATGGAACGCCGGAACTGTTGGATGTGTTCGATCGGGGCAAACGGATCACTCAGGAAGAAGCAGCCCAGCGTGTCCTGTCGGTGACTGGCCGGCTGTTGAGCGATAAGGATCTTCAGGCAGACACTCCCAAGTCCATCATCGTACGAATGCTCCGCAATCTGGTTCACGTCTGCAACGAAGAAGGCGACACCGAGGCCGTGCTCCGCTTTTTGTCGGCGATGGTGCAGGTCGATCCAACGCTGTACCAGGAGCGGGCCATCCGGGCGGCGATGCTGGCCCAGGAAAGTCGCTACCAGGAATCGCAGGCGGCCATTGAGGCATTGCTGGCCGAAGAACCGGCCAGACTCGACAAGGATCGGTTGCGTGCACTGCAGGAATTCGTTAACGATCAGATTGCCCAGGAAGCGGTAAAGTCTCAATCGGCCAAGTGAACGACTCGCAGGCAGTGGGTTGCGAGGTTCGCGACCTGTCATCGGCCAGACCCGTGGACGTGGAATTCGGGACAGCCCGACCGCGTCAGTCAATCTTCGAGAACTCGACGGAGTTTTGATGCGCTGTATC
>CALJUK010000903.1 GCA_937975745.1 uncultured Planctomycetaceae bacterium
AGACTTCAACCGCACTGTTAAGAGAAAATACCTTCGCTTGGTGGTGGACAAGTTCCCGAACCCGCCACGCGACATGAGTTTGACCACAAAGGGCATCGCTCATGGGCGGTGAATCAGTCCATCAGTTCGGTGACCATCGCGTCGATTGGCATTGCGGAAGCCTGAAACGCAAGCATGTCGACAAGGGATGGCATCCACGTTCCCTGTGATCGCAGGTCGCTGCCGGCCGCGGTTTCACATCTCATCGAGCAGCCGCTACGCTATCCATATGACGACCTCTCTTCAGAACTTCGCGTGTGCGGGTTATCGACCAATCGGAACGTGGGAGACAACCATGCCCCGGTGCGCGGGCCACGCGCTCCCCCAGCGGATTTGCCGCCATTAGCTTTTCAAACTGCCCTCTGTCCGTCAGAATACCAGTTCACAAATTCAAGTATCGTCTTTCCAGCGACAACCGGCCTATTCGTGGCTGCGTCAGTTGCAGGGCATCCCGATCACGAATCGAGTTTCAGGAGAGCCAGGCCGTATGTCGGACATTGCACAGCTTGCCAGCAACGCGTTGACCGAAGGTGGCGGAATCCTTCGGATGTGCCCCACCTGGGTTCCGCGGTCTTTCCTGCAACCAGGCCGTCGGTTGAAGTTGCACCCGGCGGACTATTACGCCCTGGGGATGGATCGGGGCGGAATTGACGAACGCTGGTTCGGTTCGACAACGATCGCAGCCAACGAGGGAGCGTCGCCCGACGAAGGGCTGAGCTACTGCGAATTCGGCGGCGAACGGTTCACGCTTCGCGATGCGATTGCCACCCTCAAGTCCGAAATCGTCGGTGATGCCATCTGGAGCAAGTATGGCCGCTGGCCCGTCTACTCCAAATTCTTCGACAACATGGGCCCCATTCCGCACCACATGCACCAGAATGCCGAGCAGGCGAAGCTGGTCGGTCAGGAAGGAAAGCCCGAATCGTACTATTTCCCGCCGCAGATGAACGCCATCGGGAACAACTTCCCCTATACGTTCATGGGACTGGAGCCCGGCACGACCAAGCAGGACGTCGTCGACGCGCTGGCCCGCTGGAACGAAGGGGACAATGGCATTCTGGACCTGTCGAAGGCCTACCGCCTCAAACCGGGGACGGGTTGGCTCATTCCCCCCTGCGTGCTGCACGCACCGGGAAGCCTGGTCACTTTCGAACCCCAGTGGGGAAGCGACGTGTTCGGAATGTACCAGTCGCTGGTCGAAGGCCGCCCGGTCCCCCGTTCGCTGCTGACGAAGGACTTCCCCGAAGACAAGCACAACGACCTGGAGTACCTCGTCGACGCATTGGACTGGGAGCGGAACGTCGATCCCAATTTCAAGGACAACAACTACCTCGAACCCATCAACATTGGCGAGACGACCGGCGACGGCTACCAGGACCGCTGGATCGTTTACGGCCGGATCGACGGCCAACAACTCTTCTCGGCGAAGGAACTGACTGTCCAACCGGGTGCCAAGTGCACCATCAAAGACGGCGGCGCCTACGGCTGGATTACAGTCCAGGGGGAAGGCCATATCGGCAAACTTCGCCTGCAGACACCGGCCATGATTCGTTTTGGCCAGATGACCGAGGACGAAGTCTTCGTCACTCACAAGGCCGCCCGCGCCGGAGTTGTCGTCGAGAACACCGGAACCGAGCCGTTGGTCAGCCTGCGGTACTTCGGCCCGTAAGTTCACCCTGCCGCGCCGGAAATCGGAGCTTACCGCAAGTAAAAAACGTCCTCGTGCACGTCTTGTCTCTCGACGGTAATCGCCATGCGAAACGGTCGCTGAGCGGGACCGAATCCGTCACAGTGCCCACCAAAGGCCGGGCCGTCACAGCCAGGGTCGCTAAAGACAAGGAGCAACGATGAGCGAGCATCCCCACAATTACCCCAAGCTGCACAATGCCGCCTGGCCGGGCGTCGTCGGTAAGGAACCGGGCACGGACAACCCGCCGATCGATCTGGACACGATGCTGGACTATACCGCCGCGGCCGAGTGCGACGGCGTGAAGTTCGACGGCGTCGACCTGTTCCTGTTCGATCCGCACGTCAGTATCGACTCCAGCGATGACGACCTCAAACGCCTGGCGGAACGGGTGCAGTCACGTGGCCTGGTTGTTGGCTCGGTCGTGGCCCCCGTCTGGCCTCCGACGGGTGGCGGGTCGGCGATGGACGAAGGCGAAGGCCGGCAGGCCTTTCTGACGCAGGTTCGCAAGGGCTGCGACATCGCCAGGCGGCTGCGGGAGATCGGTGTCCGGCCTTACGGCGTGGTCCGGATCGATTCAGCCGTCGGCCCGTCGGACTGGGCCAGCGATCCCGACGGGAATCAGAAGAAGATTGCCGAAACGTTCCGTCAGGCGTGCGACATCGCCGACAGCTTCGGTGAAAAACTGGCTGCAGAAGGGGAAATCTGCTGGGGCGGCATGCACAGCTGGAAGCGGATGATCCAACTGCTCGAAATGGTTGATCGACCGAACACACTGGGCTTCCAGGCGGATATGGCCCACACGCTGCTGTATCTGCTCGGCTACAATGCCCCCGAAGATGCCCTCCTGCCGGCTGAT
>CALJUK010000904.1 GCA_937975745.1 uncultured Planctomycetaceae bacterium
CTCGTCGGACTGCCGGCGTTTGCGGGCCAATCCGCAGAAGTCGGCCGAGACCCTCCCATCGCCGTAGTAACTCATGGGATGGCAGGCGTAGTAATGGCAGGCTGCAATCTTGCGATCGCCATTGTAAAGCGCCACCGTCTTGAGCATTGGGTCAATCAGTCCTTCGGGGAGCTTGTGGTGCTCGGGACTTCGCGAGGCACTTCCCCGCTGAGAGACAACCGTTCCATCGGGGCCGAGAATCCGCCGATTCCCCGCGACCTTGTCGACCTTGGCTTCACCGAATGCGACATGCGTCACGGGCGTCGTCTGTTGGAGTCCCTTCGCGACGGCCTTTCGCCCTGCGTCGAGACACCGCTCGTAAAAGTCCAGTTCGACGATATGCGGGAGGTCCCCCTCGGCCAGCACAATTCGCTCGGACTCCAGGCAGGCGAATGGCGCGTTGTGCTGATGGACGCAATGAACCGTCACCCGCTCGGGCGTTGTCCCGGCCGCCTCCGCCAAGGCCTTCCTCCAGTTGATGTGTGCCTTGTTGAGCAGCCCTGTCCAGTCGACAACACAGACAACAATCGGCTTGCCCGCTCCCAGCAGGACGAAACCAATCGCTTCCAACGGATCGTCCACGCCAACAACCGGTTTAATCCAACCTCCGCACAATGAATGTCCCATCGGCGGCGTGACATCGAACCGGAAGGACGCCAGGTGCAGATTCCCCGCGGGCTTCGGTCCAATCTCCGCCCCGAAAGTCAACTTTCCCAGGAGGTTGCTCCCGATGGCGGTGGCTGCGGTCGCTTCGAGAAACCGACGACGACTGAGACTCTGCATTTCCTGCTTCTCCCCGTGAAGGGCCTAAGACATCCTCAAACCATTCCGTGCATCGTATCGCATGCACCAAGGCGGAGCCACCGTCATTCCGCCACGCCTTCCTCCTCTGTTCTTAAGTCCAATTGCGCCGATTGAGCGCCCTGCGCAAAACTAACCGACAGCCTCTGTCCTCAGCCGGCCTGATCGCTAGCTCCTCTCCGGGTTACGGAATGGCAGACTCAGGTCGTTCAATTCCCGCGGCAGCCTCTTTGACTGGCGAAACGCACATGGTAGAATTTGAACACGTTTATGCGCGGCGGAGCCCCGGTGGGCCGGTCGTTCCCCCGTGGACTTGGGATCCCCTCGATGTCGAACACCTACTACCGCCGATATCGAATGGAAATCAGCCTGAACCGGGCCGATTTGCCAGCCCCGCACGTTCCGGCCGGCTATCATTGGATACCGTGGGACTGCGACCTGTGTGACCGCCACGCGGTCGTCAAGTACACCAGCTTCCGGCACGAGATCGACTCGCGTGTCTTCCCCTGCTTGGGCGACCCCATCGGCTGCCAGCGACTGATGTCCGAGATCGCACGCCAGCGTTTATTTCTTCCTCGGGCCACTTGGCTGCTGCAGCACTGGGCGGAAGACGAAACACGGGAAGACGTCGGCACGATTCAAGGCGTCGGCCATACTCTCGAATTGGGTGCCATTCAGAATGTCGGCGTGGTTCCGCGGCATCGCAGCCTGGGACTGGGACGCGCTCTGGTGCTCAAAGCATTGCACGGCTTTCGCGCGGCAGGCCTGTCACGGGTCTACCTCGAAGTGACTGTCGACAATCATCCCGCCGTCCAACTGTACCATTCGCTCGGTTTCCGGCTGACGAAGACGATGTATCGCGCTGCCACTCCCGTCGAAGCCTCCGCCGGTTAAGCAACCCGGTGAAAGGCCGCCGCGTCACTTTGTGCGATGCAATCGATGCGGTGAGCGGTGAAGTTTCCGGCAAGGTCGCTGTGCATCGCAGTCAGTTGTGTTAGACTCTCACGGCGTACAACGTTCACACCTGCCCAATCCCATCCCACCCGCAGAATCGCATAGGGAGAGCCCACAATGGACGCCAAAGCCGCCATCCGCGCAACTGCCGACCTGAGCACGATGGTCCTGAAGATGTATTTCGAAGACTTCGACGACGCAGACCTGATGAAGCGTCCTGGTCCCGGCTGCAATCATCTGGCCTGGCAACTCGGTCACCTGATTACGTCAGAGTGTGGCCTGCTCAATGCCGTGCATCCCGACGCCGCCCCGCAATTGCCCGCTGGCTTTGCCGAAAAACACAGCAAAGACACCGTCGGCGTGGATGATCCGTCGCAGTTTGCCACCAAACAGGAATATCTTGACCTGCTGGACACGGTCCGGGCGGCGACATTCGCCGCGATCGAGCGGATCGACGACAGCGAGTTGGATCAGCCGGCACCCGAACACCTGCGCAACCGCTTTCCCACGACCGGACACATCTACCTTCTGATTGCAACGCACCAGATGATGCACGCGGGACAGTTCGTGCCCGTTCGTCGAGCACTCGGCAAGCCGATCGTTATTTGACTTCGACCGCGCTTCCGATTTGTGATTGAAGTCCGCCGTGACCTGTGGCAACATCATTCGGGCTCGGTCTGGCTTTAGGCTTTCGTCTCTCGAACCCACGTTAGGGAACATCATGTCTCGTATTTACAGTGTCGGCAGCACACTGCTTGTGTTGTGCGGATTTGGATTTTGGCTCTCGCTGGCACCGGCCGACGCTCCGCAGCAGACGGCCCGAGGTCGCGTTTTCCACGACGTCAACGGCAATGGAAAGTGGGACACGTCGGATGAACCCTTGGCGATGCTCTGCTCCTCCACCGCTCACTACATCGTCGGTATGCGGGACAATGGCACATACCAGATCTCGGTCGGTTCCGACACGATTCTGTTCGTCATTAAACCCCGCAACTTTCAAGTGCCATTAAATGACGAGAACCTGCCGCAATTCTATTACATCCACAAACCGCAGGGCTCTCCCCCATCGCAGTACGCGGGAGTGAGTCCCACGGGGCCGCTGCCAGAGTCGGTGGACTTTCCCTTGTATCCACAGGACGAAGCAGACGCGTTCCGTGCGATTTTCTTCGGTGATCCTCAACCCCGCAATCAACAAGAGGTCGATTGGATCGCCCATGACATCATCGAGCCATTAATCGGGACAGACGCGTCGTTTGGTGTGACGCTGGGGGACATCGCATTCAACGACTTGAACACCATGCACCCGCTGAATCAGACGATTGCGCTCTTGGGCATTCCCTGGTACAACGTGGCCGGCAATCATGACATCAACATGGACGCCACTTCTCGCCGCTATGCCAACGAGACGTTTGAACGTATCTACGGCCCGTCGTACTACTCTTTCGATCATGGCCCGGTTCACTTCATCGTCACCGACGACATTGACTGGTACGTCGCAGACGGAACCACAAAGCACCGCTATCGTGGCGGACTCGGCGAAGAGCAGATGGAATTCATCCGCCGCGATCTGGAACGCATTCCACCGGACCAGATGGTCGTGCTGATGATGCACATCCCGCTGACCGACGTGCACGATCGGCAGGACTTGTATCGCCTGATCGAGAAACGCCCGTTTTGTATTTCCATCTCAGGCCATACGCATTACCACAAACACGTTTGGATTACCGATCAAGATGGCTGGCAGGGCCCCAAACCGCACCACCACATTATCAATGTCACAGTCTGCGGAAGCTGGTGGAGCGGCGCATTGGACGAGCGAGGCATCCCCCACACGGCCATGGCCGACGGAGCCCCAAACGGCTATTCCATCATGACGTTTGACGGGGTGGACTACCACTTGGACTACTTTGCTGCAGGCCGCTCGCCAGACTACCAGATGGAGATCCAAGCACCGGACGAGGTTCAACAGGGCGATGCCGATAAGAGCTTCGTGTACGTCAACGTCTTTAACGGCTCGGAACGAAGCCACGTCGAATTTCGCATCGCGGATGGCGAGTGGACGACGATGTCGCAGGTCAACGAAGTTGACCCCAACTTCCAGCAAACCTACGACCGGGAGGCCGCGATTCTTGAAGGAACGCCCGCATTCCGAAAACTCCCAAGGCCCCGCGCCTCGGGCCACTTATGGAAGGCGGCGTTGCCCGCGGAGATTCCGTTGGGGACACAGCGGATTGCCATCCGCGCAATGGACTACCGCGGCCGCGAGTTGACCGGCAATCGAGTAATTCGCGTTGTCCCCTGACAGCGGTCGGTTTGTCAACGCGCTCGGATTGATCGCAGCGCCAACGCCAAAAAAGGCGTCGCTTTCGTCGCTCAAAAGTGGCCTCCGCTCTTGGTTGCGGGCCCCCGCGCGTTCTGCGATACTTCCGGTCGGCAATCAACTCATCAGCATCTCGATTGCCGCCGATCTCTCGCAGATGGACATTCCATGCCGAACCAGACAGTCGAGCATTTCCGACTGGCCAACGGATTAACGACAATTATCGAACCGATGCCCGACGTCCAGTCGGCGGCGTTTACATTGCTGGTTCCCGGTGGGGCCGTTGTTGAACCGGAGGCCGCCAACGGGACGGCCGCAGTCCTGGTCGATTGGATGACCCGGGGCGCCGGCGACCGGGATTCGCAACAGTTCTCGTCGGCCCTTGAGAATCTTGGCCTGCAGCACTCCGAATCGTCCGGGATCAGCCATCTCAGCTTCTCGGGTGCCACCGTCGCGACAAATCTGCCGGCCGCGATCGGTCTGATCGCCGAGATGATCCGCCAGCCCCGCTTGCCGGAGGATCAATTCGCGGCGGCCCACGCGGGTGTCGAGCAGTCGCTGCGATCGATTGAAGACGAACCGCGTCAGAAAGTCATGCTTGAACTCCGGCGACGAACCTACGAGTCGCCGTGGGGGCGCCCCAGCGATGGGACGCTGGACGAGATGCCCAATGTGACGCCGGAAGTCGTCCGCCATCACTACCGTCGCTGCATCCAGCCAACGGACTGTATTCTCGGCGTGGCCGGCCGCGTCGATCCTGAAGGGATCGGCCGACTGGTGGAACAACTTTTTGGCGATTGGGCTCCCTCCGAACCGCTTGACGTTCACCAGGGAGAGCGCGGAACGCGGTTCGAACACCTCCCATCGGAATCGGCCCAGACGCATATCGGCATTGCCTACGACGCGGTCCCTTACAACCATCGCGATTATTACGCGGCCTGGGCGGCAGTCGGCGTTCTCGACGGCGGAATGAGTTCAAGACTCTTTACCGAAGTCCGAGAGAAGCGCGGACTGTGCTACTCTGTTTCTGCCGGACTGAGCAGTCTTCCGGGCCATGGCCGCGTCCTCTGCTACGCCGGATCGCTGCCCGAACGAGCCCAGGAGACATTGGACGTCATCATCCAGGAGTTGCAGAAACTCTCCAAGGGAATCAGAGTCGACGAACTGGATCGCTGCAAGGCGCGAGCGAAGAGTTCCCTGATTATGCAACAGGAATCGACCACGGCTCGATCGTCGGTCATGACGCGTGACTGGCTGCATTTGGGGCGGGTTGTCCCTCTTTCGGAAGTTCGCGAAGGAATCGAGGCATTGACGCCGGAACGTGTCCTGACCTACGTGGAAGCCCATCCGGCTCGCGACTTCACCGTGCTGACCATCGGCCCAACTGCCCTGGAGGTGCCCGATGCAGTTTCATGAAACAACACTCGACAACGGACTGAAAGTCATCGCGGAGATCAATCCGCATGTGCACAGCGTGGCGCTCGGTTTTTTTGTGAGAACCGGATCGCGAGACGAGACAGAATCCGTCTCTGGTGTCAGCCACTTCCTTGAGCATATGGCGTTCAAGGGAAACGACAAATTCACCGCCGAGGACGTCAATCGAGTCTTTGACGAAGTCGGGGCAAAGTACAACGCCAGCACCAGCGAAGAAGTGACACTCTTCTACGGAGCCATCCTCCCCGAATACCTGCCGCAGACGTTCGAGCTGCTGGCGGCCATTCTCCAACCGTCGGTCCGCCAGGAGGACTTCGACATGGAGAAGAAGGTCATCCTCGAAGAAATCGGCATGTACGAGGACATGCCTTCGTTTATCGCCTACGACCACGTCCTGAGTACGCACTTCGCCGGGCACCCCCTCGGACAGAGCATTCTCGGAACGAATGAGTCGATCACACGCCTCACAGCGCAGCAGATGCGGAACTACCACCACGAACATTACCGGGCTGGAAACATTGTCCTGGCCGTGGCCGGCAACACTCAATGGGACGTTGTCCAGAAACTCGCCCAGGAATTCTGCGGACACTGGCCCGCTGGCTCGTTTGACCGCCCGCTGACGGAAGCTCAGCCGACTGGCAGCACGCTGGTGCTGCATCGCTCCAGCAGCCAGCTCGAACACATCATGCAGCTGGCTTCGTCACCGCCGGCCAGGCACGATTTGCGAATCGCAGCCGAATTGCTCACCGTGATTGTCGGCGACGACTCGGGCAGCCGCCTGTTCTGGGAACTCGTCGACCCCGGTCACGCGGACGCCTGCGAAGTGGGATACAACGAGTTTGACGGTTCCGGCGCGTACATGACCTACCTTTGCTGCGATCCCGACCAGACCCCCTTCTGCCTGGAAAAAATCGAGGCGATCTATCAGGCCGTCAACGCCAACGGAATCACGTCCGAAGAACTGACCCGGGCCAAGAACAAGGTGGCCAGTCGAGTCGTCCTCCGTGGAGAACGCCCGATGGGACGGCTGTCGTCGCTTGGAACCAACTGGCTGTACCGACAGGAGTATCAGTCGATCGAGCAGGATCTGGAGACACTCCAGAACGTCACTGCCGAGCAGATTCGCGAGCTCCTACAGGCGTATCCGCTCGGCCAAACGTCGACCGTGGCGGTCGGCCCACTCGCATCGCTGGACTGAGGCGAATCTGTCGCCAACAGCGTCGACCTATTCCGCCGCTCGCGTTCAGCCACGTTTCTTGGATTGCGATCCCTACGGTCAATCCGGCATACTGGTTGATAGTTCCGCCTGTTTTCGGGCGGGGTTCCGCCCGGTTTGATCCTGTTTTCATCTGGTCATCGTCGCGGAACTGCCTTCTGCGCGATCCCATCCGACGAGGCCGACGTGACCCAAACGGTATTCACACGAATTCTCAACAACTTTCGCTGGCTGCTCCTGGCGGTTCTCGTATTGCTCGCTCCGGAACGGTTTGCGCTGGCCCAAAAAGCGGCCCTGTCGGACTTTATCATGTCGCGGGGCGACTCCACCTGGGACATGGCACGCCGCATTTGGGAACTGGCAGAGCCCGGATACCAGGAGACGCAGTCTTCGAAGCTTCTCCTTGAGATGCTGAAGGACGCCGACTTCGAGACACAGGAAGGTGTCGCCGGGATGCCGACGGCCTTTGTCGCCGGATACGGCAAGGGACGGCCCGTGATTGCCATCCTGGGTGAGTTCGACGCCCTGCCGGGACTCTCACAGAAAGACATTCCCTGGCGGGAACAACGTGAAGAAACGTCTTACGGGCACGGTTGCGGCCATCATTTATTTGGAGCCGCCTCCGTGGCGGCGTGTCTCGCGATCGCCGAGCAGATCAAAGCGGGCCACCTCAAGGGAACGATTCGCTTTTATGGCTGCCCGGCGGAAGAGGGCGGAAGTGGCAAAGTCTTCATGGTGCGAGCCGGTCTATTCGACGATGTCGACGCCTGCCTGCACTGGCATCCGGGAGATGGCAACTCCGCCGGAGACCAGACCACTCTGGCTCGAATGGCCGTCAAGTTTCGTTTTCATGGTAAGGCCTCGCACGCCAGTGCCTCGCCCGAGTTGGGACGCTCGGCATTGGATGCGGTCGAGTTAACCAACCATGCCACGCAACTCCTGCGTGAACACACTCCCGACTTTACTCGCATCCACCATGTCATTACGTCCGGCGGCGACGCGCCGAATGTCGTCCCAGAATTTGCCGAAGTCTACTACTACGTCCGGCATCCCGATCCGGAGACCGTGGCCGGCTTGTACACACGACTTCTCCGCTGCGCGCGCGGTGCTGCCATCGCCACTGAAACCGAACTCGAGATCGCATTCCAAGGGGGCATCCTCAACCTGCTTCCCAATAACACACTGGCTCAGGTCGCATTGGCCAATCTGGCGGCCACCAACGATCTGACCTATACCCCCGCAGAACTGGAGTTTGCAGCCCGCATTCAGGACACGCTGTCCCGTCCAGAACCGCTCCGTCGTATTGAGGAAGTCGCAAACACGACCGGAGGAAGCAGTCACGGTTCGACCGACGTGGGAGATGTCTCGTGGGTTGTTCCAACCACCGGATTCCGCACGGCCTGCTGGGTCCCGGGAACCGCATCCCACAGTTGGCAGGCGACCGCATGTGGCGGCACGTCCATCGGGAAGAAAGGGATGTTGCTGGCCGCACGTGTCCTGGCCAAAACAGCCTGGGACCTCTACTCCAACCCAAACATCATCGAGCAAGCCCAGGCCGAGCGGAAACGTCGCCTGAACGGCAAACTGTATCAGTCGTTGATGCAGGAACGCCAGACGCCGCCATTGGACTATCGCAATCCACCATCGTCGACCAACCGACGCCCGTCGACGACGGCCGGCAACCCGTCCGACACGAAAGCTCCCTGAGGAGTCTCTTCGACAGTTCCCTGCGGAGTTCCTTCAACACTGTGAGGCCAGCAGTCCTGGATGCACGACGCGGGGCAAGTTCAACACTCGTGACTTCAACATTCGTGGTTGGAAATATACCACCGAAGTAATTCGCGGAACGGCGGCGTGTAGAGTTCCGGCTGCTGTTGGACTCGGCGCGTCAGTTCGTCCAACCCAACAAACTCGCCCGTCTCGATCTCCGCCGGATCAAACGTCGGCGGATCGTCAGTCACCGTCCGGTACAAAACGGTA
>CALJUK010000905.1 GCA_937975745.1 uncultured Planctomycetaceae bacterium
GAAGTCGCAACCAACTAAGGAGACGCCCCCATGATTCACGTTCTAGCCACAATTGAACTCGCCGACGGGAAGCGGGACGCGTTCCTTCAAGAGTTCCACCAACTTGTTCCGTTCGTCCATGCGGAGCAGGGCTGCATCGAATATGGCCCGACAATCGACGCCGTGACAGACATTTCGGCCCAGGCCACCGCCGGAGAGAACGTTGTGACGGTGGTTGAGAAGTGGGACAGCGTCGAGGCATTGAAGGCTCACCTCGTTGCACCGCATATGCTGAGCTACCGCGAGAAGGTCAGCGGTCTGGTGAAATCGAGCCGGATTCTGGTTCTCGAACCCGCGTAGTCCGCCAGTCAGCTCGTCCGCCTCTCCCGAACCGGATTGCAGTTCGTGGCGGCTGACAGCCTTCAAACTGCCAACTTGGCAGCTTGAAGGCTGTCGCGTCGGGGGCGTTGAGTTTTAAGCTGCTTCCAACAAAAGACTTATGAAGTCTTTCGGCTTGTTGGCACGTCGGTTGCATTAGCAGGCGTACCAAGCTGAACGCCGCAACAATGGCGGGGATGTTACAGGCGCACCGTCAAGAATGGCGGTCGATGTTGTTTCCTGCTGTCGGCGTTCGCTGGCCGGGTCGCAAGTTCCGGTCGGCCAAGCCGCGTTGGTATTTCCGGTATTGCCCAAAGACTGGGATTTTAGACTGGGATTTTGAAGAGACGCACACGCACAAACATTCTTGGCGAAGTCGAGAATCTGAGGAGAAGCCGTGGCAAAGTTACTCAATTTTGACGAGGATGCCCGTAAAGCCTTGTTGGAAGGCGTGTCCAAATTGGCCCGTGCCGTCAGTAGCACGCTCGGCCCACGCGGCCGAAATGCCGTTCTGGACAAGGGTTGGGGGTCACCCAAGGTGACCAAGGACGGTGTGACCGTCGCAGAGGATATCGACCTGGAAGACCCCTTCCAAAATGTCGGAGTCCAGTTGGTCAAGGAGGCTGCCTCCAAGACGAGCGAGGTCGCTGGTGATGCCACCACGACGGCAACCGTTCTGTCTGAGGCAATCTTCCGCGACGGTTTGCGGTACATTGCCGCTGGCGCCGATCCGATGACACTCGGTCGGGGTGTGCAGAAGGCTGTCGACGAAATCGTGGCGGCACTTGCCAAAATGGCGAAGGATGTCGACGGGACCACTCGCAAAGACATCGAGATGGTCGCCACCATCGCTGGAAACAACGATAAGGAAATCGGCAAGATTCTGGCCGACGCCCTGCTCAAGGTCGGAACCGATGGTGTGATTACCGTCGAAGAAGGGCGGCAGGTCACTACGGAAGTCGAATTGGTCGAAGGAATGCAGTTCGAGCGGGGTTACCTCTCGCCGCATTTCGTCACCGACGAAGATTCCCAGGTCTGCGAGTTGGAAAACTGCCGCGTCCTGATCTTCGAAGAGAAAATCAGCAGTGCGAAGTCGCTTGTTCCACTGTTGGAAAAGATCTCCAAGGCCAACGCACAGTTGCTGATCATCGCTGAGGATGTCGAGGGCGAAGCCCTGGCGACTCTGGTGGTCAACAAGCTGCGTGGCATTCTCAAGGTCTGTGCCGTGAAGGCCCCCGGTTACGGTGACCGTCGCAAGGCCATGCTGGAAGACATCGCGATCCTCACCGGTGGGCGGGCGATCTTCAAAGACCTTGGTCTGCAGCTCGAATCGATCGAGCTGGGTGACTTGGGAACAGTCAGCAAGGTTCGCATCACAGCCGACGCCACCACTTTCGTCAAAGGTGCTGGCTCGAAGTCGGCCATTCAAGGTCGTGCCGAGCAGATCCGCCAGGAAATTCAGCGGACGGACAGCGAATACGATCGCGAGAAGTTGCAGGAACGGCTGGCGAAGTTGGCCGGCGGTGTTGCCCAGATCAATGTCGGTGCTGCAACTGAAACCGGCATGAAAGAACGCAAGGACCTGATCGACGACGCGTTGGCAGCCACTCGGGCCGCCATCGAAGAAGGAATTGTCCCCGGTGGTGGTGTCGCCTTGCTGCGAGCTGCCAAGTGTCTCGATAAGTTGAAGCTGCCCGGAGATCAGCAGTTCGGCGTGCAACTGATCCAGAAGGTCGTTCAGATGCCGATCCGCAAGATCGCCGAAAACGCCGGGCTGGACGGTGCTGTCGTTGCCAAGACGGTTCTTCGCGAGAAGGACGTCAACTTTGGCTACGATGCCTTGAACGATCGCTACGGCGACATGGTCAGTTTCGGTGTGGTCGATCCGGCCAAGGTTGTCCGTTCGGCTTTGCAGAACGCAGCCAGTGTTGCGGTTCTGTTGCTCACAACGGAGTCCATTGTCGTCGAAGAGCCCAAGGATGAAGAAGACGACCACCATGACGATCACCATCACGACATGGGAGGAATGGGTGGCATGGGAGGAATGCCTGGCATGGGAGGAATGGGCGGCATGCCTGGCATGATGTAAGTCGGCCTAGCTGAAGTTTCAGCCTGGTTGAGTCCAAAGCGGTTTGAAGATGAATCCGCTGAGAATCGTGACAGTTGAAAGACAAGACAGTGATTTGCCCCGAACTGGGGGCGATCAGAAATATCTGAAATTCCAGACACCAAATCCCGTGATAACGGAGTGAGCCAACATGCAACTGAAGCCTCTCGACGATCGTGTTGTTGTGTTGCCCATGGACGCCGAAGAGACGACTGCGGGCGGTATCGTTCTTCCCGATTCCGCCAAAGAGAAGCCGCAGCGTGGGCGTGTTGTGGCGGTCGGCCCCGGCCGTCTGCTTGAAAGTGGAGAGCGCAGCCCGGTCAGCCTGGAAGTGAATGACGAGGTTCTGTTCGGTAAGTACGGCGGAACCGAAGTCGAAGTTGACGGAGACGAGTACAAGATTCTCCGCGAGAGTGACATCCTGGCCAAAGTCGCTCGCTAAAGACAAATGACCGCTCGGTGGTTCGGCCGCGAGACGACCTGACCAGGAAGTCGGCTGCCGACGTGACAACCTGGGCGGTCGGCCGGATGTCGGTCGAGAATAGCCGACAGCTATTTCACATTAAACTTGAGGAGTCTTGAGGCGTGGCAAAACAACTTCTGTTCGAAGACCGTGCTCGCGTGAAGTTGCAGCACGGCGTCAATACGCTCGCCAAAGCCGTCGCTGTCACCATGGGGCCTACGGGCCGGAATGTGATCATCGACAAGAGTTTCGGCAACCCGGTCGTCACGAAGGACGGCGTGACCGTCAGTAAAGAAGTCGACCTGGACGATCCCTTCGAGAACATGGGCGCCAAGCTCGTCAACGAAGTCGCTTCGAAAACCAGCGATATCGCCGGTGATGGAACGACGACGGCGACGGTTCTGGCCCGTGCGATCTACAATGAAGGTCTCCGCAGCATCACCATGGGTGCCAATCCGACGATCGTTCGCCGTGGAATCGACAAAGCTGTCGACGCCGCCATTGCGAAGATCGAAAGCATCGCCAAGGCGGTCACTTCCAAGGAGGAGATCACCCAGGTCGGTGCGATCTCGGCCAACAACGACCGCAGTGTGGGCGAACTGATCGCCGACGCTATGGAAAAGGTCGGTCGTGACGGCGTGATTACTGTTGAAGAAGGCAAGGGAAACGAGACGACGCTCGAACTGGCCGACGGCATGCAGTTCGACAAAGGGTACGTTTCGCCCTACTTCGTCAACAACCCGCAAGAGATGAAGTGCATCCTGGAAGATGCTCTCATCCTGATCTTCGAGAAGAAGGTCTCCAGTCTTCGCGACCTGATTCCCGTGTTGGAGCAGACATCGCAGACCGGTCGTCCGTTGCTGATCATTGCCGAAGACGTCGAAGGGGAAGCCCTCGCAGCGTTGGTTGTCAACAAACTGCGTGGCGTCCTCAACGTCGCAGCGGTCAAAGCACCGGGATTCGGTGACCGCCGCAAGGCCATGCTGGGTGACATCGCCGTTCTGACCGGTGGAACCCTCATCTCCGAAGATCTGGGCATCAAACTGGAAAGCGTCCAGGTCAGTCATCTCGGTTCGGCCAAAACCATCGAGATTACCAAAGACTCTTGCACGATCATTGAGGGCAAGGGCGACCACGAGGCACTGCAGGCCCGCGTCCAACAGATCCGCAAGCAGATCGAGGGAACCGACAGCGAGTATGATCGCGAAAAGTTCCAGGAACGTTTGGCCAAGTTGACTGGCGGAGTTGCCATCATTTCGGTCGGTGGTGCCACCGAAGCCGAAATGAAGCAGACCAAGGCCCGGATGGAAGACGCCCTGCACGCGACCCGTGCAGCCGTCGAAGAGGGGATTCTGCCCGGTGGTGGTGTGGCTCTGCTGCGTGCCATCGAAGCCGTCAAGGAAGTGAAGGCCAAGGGCGACGAGAAAATCGGTGTCGAGATCATCGTCCGGGCGCTGGAAGCTCCGATTCGCCAGATCGCTGCCAACGGCGGCCACGATGGTTCGGTCATTGCCAGTGACGTGCTGGAAAAGCCGACCAACGTTGGTTTTGACGCCAACACAGGCGAGTTTGTTGACATGTTCAAGCAGGGAATCATCGACCCCGCCAAAGTGGTCAAGTCGGCCCTGCGGAACGCGTCGTCAATCGCAGGCCTGATGCTGACCACGCAGGTTCTGGTGACACGGACCGAAGAGGGCGGTAGCGACGAACGAAAAGTGGAAGGTTCCGGTCGCTAAACCGGCGGGACTGAAGGACTCTCCAGGCCGGGCCATCATGCAGGTGGCTCGCCCTGATGTTTCTCATGAGAGCTTTCGGCAGGGCATGTCCCCCTGAAGCAGTCTTGAGGCGGCCTGGCGCGGATCAGCATTTGATTTTCGACCCATCTTTCCGGTGCGACTCTGGCGGCGAAAAGAGCGGCTGTCGAAAACAACGGCTCTTGAGGACAGGAACCTTCGAGACGGCGACTCAACCTGACTGAAGGCTTTCCGCAGGATCTATTCGAGATCGAACGGCTTGATGGCAACCACTCGCGATTATTACGAAATCCTTGGCGTCGAACGGACGGCCTCCATCGCGGAGATCAAGAAGGCCTACAAGAAGCTCGCGCTCTCCAATCATCCGGACCGCAATCCGGGCGATTCCGAAGCGGTTAACCGCTTCAAGGAAGCAGCCGAAGCGTTCGAGATCCTCAGCGACACCGACAAGCGGGCTCGTTACGACCGGTACGGTAAGGCAGGTGTCTCCGGTTCATCCAGCCAATTCCATGATGTGTCGGACGTGTTCGATGCGTTTGGAGATCTGTTCGAAGGCTTTGGTTTCTTCGGTGGCGGACGGAATCGGCGGTCAGCCAACGCAGCCCGGCGGGGGGAGAATGTCCGGGCCGCGGTGCGAATTGATCTGCTGCAGGCGGCGAGCGGTGTCACGCAGGATCTGGAGATCAATCGAAAGATTAAGAGCAAAAACTGCAGCGGGAACGGTGCCAAACCGGGCACGACACCCGAGACTTGCGAGTACTGCGCCGGACAAGGCCAGGTGGTGCAATCGCGGGGGTTCTTTCGAGTTCAAACCACGTGTCCCGCCTGTCAGGGACGCGGGACAGTCATCCGCGAGCGGTGTCCCGCCTGTGTCGGGGCCGGTCGCGTCAACAAGAAGGTTGTCCTTGAAGTCAAGATTCCACCTGGCGTCGATAACGGCATGCAACTCTGCCTGCGCGGCGAGGGTGAGGAAGGGGTCAATGGTGGTCCCGCCGGCGACTTATACATCGACATTCGCGTCGACGAGCACCCGCTGTTTCAACGCGAAGGTCGGGACCTGACTTGTCATGTTCCGATTACGTTCACGCAGGCGGCCCTCGGTGCAGAACTTGAGATTCCAACGCTCGATGGCCGGCACACCCTCGAAATCCACGCCGGAACGCAGCCACACGAGGAGTTCGTTCTCAACGGTTTCGGGATGCCCGATCCGCATGGAGGACGGCGAGGCCATCTGCATGTTGTCGTCAACGTAGAAGTTCCCAAGAAGTTGACAACGCGGCAGGAAGAACTATTGCGCGAGTACGCCGGGACAGAACAGGCTGACGTCAGTCCGCACCGCAAGACATTCTTTGAACGACTGAAAGAGTATTTCACCGATCACGACGATCAGGCCGAGAAGTGACGTTCTCCCTGAGGGTTGCACCGCCCCCGGAGCGACGAACCACACCGCAAGATGTTCCCAATTCCCAAACCCGATTCCATCTGGCAACTTCGGGCAGAACAGCCAGATGTAGC
>CALJUK010000906.1 GCA_937975745.1 uncultured Planctomycetaceae bacterium
TGGGGGACTGCTCTTTGCCGTATCCGCCGTCCAGATCGGTCCCGATTCCGCAATGCTTGCTCGAACCGGCCAACTGGCAGATGTGGTCGATGTGATCAATGATGTCGGCCATTTTGATGGTGGCCGGATCCGACTGACCGATGACCCAGCCGGGTTTGATCATCCAGTTGTCGAAGGCGGCACCAATGACGGTATCGCGTTTGACAAGCTGCCGAATCTGATCGTCCGTGAGTTGCCGATCGGCGGGAACGAGAGCCCGACAGTTGTGATGGCTGGCGATCACCGGACCGCCATACAGGTCGAGCGCTTCCGCCATCGACTGGTCCGCCAGGTGTGTCACGTCCAGGATCAGGCCGACGCGATCCATTTCTTCGATCAGCCGTCGTCCGTCAGCCGAAAGTCCCCCTTCGCTGGCTGTTCCGTGGCAGTAGCGATTGGGGCCGTAGTGGGCCGGTCCGACAAGCCTTAATCCGGCGTCGTACCATTCGCCCGCCTGTTCCGGTTGCAGGAAGCCGGTCGCGCCCTCCATGCTGACGATATAGCCGATGGGAAGAACCCCGTCCGTCGAGCTAAGCCAGTTGCCGACATGATCTTCCAGGTCGACCAGGTTGCGGATTTCGCGAAGGTATCCCCGTTTAGCGAGCGCCCGGTAATACGTCATTTGGCCCACGCAGGTGGCATACGCCGCTTCCGGGGACTGGAAATGGCTGAGCGGCCGATGTTTGCGGTGCAGGCGAGGAAGCAGCGTGCAGATCGACATGCCAATCCGGCTGCGCTTCATCTCGTACCACGAGACGGTATTTTCGCCTGGAATGATGCCGTCGAATTGTGATTCGAACTGGCGGATTTCGGCGACAGGCAACTCCAGGTTGCGGTTCCAGTCCAGGGCGTTCCAGGCCATGTCCAGGTGGGCGTCGAAGATCAGGCGGGGTTGAGACACGGTGCGACTCCTGGGTGGTGCCTTGTCAGGCGTTCGATTTCATGGAATCCGCAATTCCGCGACTTGTGAGCAGCAGACTGACTGTCTCGCAGACCCCCAAATCAGGGAATTGAGGCAACATTCGTGGGCGGGAAATCCTGTCGTACTCGGGAAGTCTGGTTTGCCGGCCGATCTGCCGTGGTGGGCGTTCGAAGCGGTGACTCACACAGCAGCGATCAGCTTGCCGAGGCGGTTGCGTTCTCGCTGTTTGGGTTCTTGCAGTTGGAGTTGCGATTTCGGCAGGGACAACAGCCGGCTGCCAAGGCGACCCAGCCGACAATAAACGCCACTCCTCCGAAGGGAGTGATCATCCCCAACCAGCGTTCTCCTGTCAAAGCCAGCACATACAGGCTCCCCGAGAACAGCAGAATCCCCAGGGTGAACGAAATGGCTGCGACGGACAGACTTGGGCAGGGCTTCTGGCGGAGCAAAGGTCCGCTTGGCAGTCATGCCAGCGAATGATACATTTGGTACTCGGCTGCCGTCTTGAAGTCGCCCAGGTATTTCTGTGCCGCTGGAATCTCGACACCGACGACCACCTTCGGCGGGGCGTCGTTGTACAACCGGGCAAAGTGGTCGTCCAGGCCGTGTGCCGCCAAGGCACCCAGGATGACAGCCAACCCGCCAGATACGGATGCGATGGTGATCCACCATTCACGACAGCAACTCATAACGGACGCCTTGTGGTGCAGTGGGACAGCAGTTCGAAACCGACGTTGTGTGACTCGTCTCCGCTCGCGCAGGTTCGGGGCTTCCCGCCAGCCGGATCGACGAATCCGGCCCCGGTGCGATGCTAGGAGGGAAGTTCGATCGTAACG
>CALJUK010000907.1 GCA_937975745.1 uncultured Planctomycetaceae bacterium
TCGGGTCGACCATGTACAACAAGCCCTTCAGTTCCTGTGACTCTCCATCCCGCAGCTCGACAGTGACGGGAATGATGTCGTTGTAGTTCAATCGCCGGGCGGTTGCGGCTGAGACTTCAAAGTCGACTTTGATGGGATCCATCATTTGAACGGTGACCACTGCCTGGCCGCGGTTGACATAACCACCGGGAGTGACGTGGACGGCCGCGACTTGCCCCGAGAAGCTGGAAAAGAGTTGGCAGTCCTTCAGGTTCCTCTCGGACTCGGAGAGCGCGTTTTGCAGTTGGTCGATCTGCGCTTCGATTGAAGTAAACTCCGCTCGTTTCACTTCCGTGCTGGCCATTGTCCGGGCCACTTCGGCCTGGGCCGTATCGAGACTCGCCCGAGCGCGGTCCAGTTCCTCTTTTGTACTGACATCTTTCTTGAACAACTGGCTGACGCGTTCGAACTCGTTTCCGGCGCGCGTGACTTCGGCCTGGGCGGCTCGGAGCTGTGCGGGGATGACGCTTTCGATTTCAATCCCGGTTGCGTCCCGCTGACGTTCGGCGGTCAGGACCTGGGCAGCGGCACTCTTCACCCGGAGCTGATAACGCTCTTCGTCGAGACTGGCCAGCAGTGTGGCCGACGACGTCCCGTTCTGTTGCAGTTCGCGTCCGGTCACATCCGTTTCGGGTTCGATGACAAACTGCACTCGGCCGTCGACTTCGAATCCGATGTCTTCCGTCTTCCACGACGTGACAGAACCCGACAGTCGATCGTAGGCCTGCGGATCGGTAGTCTGCAGTGTGAAGACGGTGACGGGCCGTGGTTGCTTGACGGCTGACTGCTCGCCGTGCGAGGAACCGCAACCAGTCAGGGCAGACAGACTGAGACAGAGCAGCAAGAGCGGACGCGACATGTTTGGTATCTCGATGCACAAGTCACCGGAGTCCGAATCGATCCAGTGAGAAGTCCTGGTTTGCGATCAGACTGCAACGAGTGGCAGCCTGCAAGACAGAAGGGAAGCCCCCGGCTGTGAGGCTTCCCTTCCTTGTTGTACCAGCGACGTTGTACCAGCGACACATCGCATCGCCGACAACTCTGCGGGGAGTGCCAACGTCAGCGATCTAACCTTTGGCCTTGCCGTATCGCGAAGCAACTTCGTCCCAGTTGACCACATTCCAGAAGGCGGAGACGTAGTCGGGACGGCGGTTCTGATAGTTCAGGTAGTAGGCGTGTTCCCACACGTCCAGCCCCAGAATGGTTGTCAGGCCTTCGGACAGCGGAGTGTCCTGGTTGGCTGTGCTTTCGACAACCAATTTTCCGCCATCGACCGACAGCCAAGCCCAGCCGCTGCCGAATCGCGTGGCGGCTGCCTTGTTGAACTTCTCTTTGAACTGGTCGAATCCGCCAAAGGTGCTGGTGATGGCCTCGCCCAGTTCGCCAGCGGGATTTCCGCCACCGTTGGGAGAGAGAATCGTCCAGAACAGCGAGTGGTTGGAGTGTCCACCGCCGTTGTTGCGGACTGCTGTCCGAATGTCTTCTGGAACGGATGCAAGGCCCCGCATCAGGTCGCAGATCGATTTGCCTGCGAGGTCCGCGTGGCCTTCCAGCGCTGCGTTGACGTTATTGATGTAGGCTTGGTGGTGCTTGGTGTGATGAATCTCCATCGTCCGAGCATCAATATGTGGCTCGAGTGCATCGTATGCGTAGGGTAATTCGGGAAGTGTGTAAGCCATGACTCTGTTTCTCCTGTTCGTCTGCTGATGAAATTTCGAATGGTCCGAACCGGGCGACTGGCACCGGCGAGTTCAACGGGTGAGTTCAACCTCCGGCACCAGACGTCAGAAAGCAGTCCACCAAATTCCAGCTGCGCTGGCTGATCTGCTGCGGTTGCCAGGGAATGTGGCTCCCTGGGGAAGTTCCGACTGGCGGTTCTCTCGTCTACGGTTTATTCTAGGGGTTCCGAACGGCATCACAACCGACGGAAGTTCGATTCATGGAAAGTTGCTCGCCTGCCGGGTGTTCTGCCCGAGGTGCGTGAGCGGTGTTTCCCCGAGTTGACCTCCCGGGGGAATTGCCATTGGGCTGGCCGCGGACGATTGCCCCCGTTGACTCGCCTTTGCCCCCACCTAGAATGCCTGCAGTCCTGACCGCACTTCCGGGGCGCCATGCGTTGTTAGCGGTTGCAGTGGATCGCGTTGTCCGAGGCTGGACCTACGTCCCTGTCGTTGCCTGTGCTGGTCGCATCGCCGAAGGAGTCCTACGTGAAGAAATTTCGGCTGCTCACCGCCTTGCCCGTGTTCAATGAAGAGCGACATTTGCTTCCCGTACTGACCGAGGTGCGGCGGTTTGCGGATGACATCCTGGTCGTTGACGATGGGTCATCGGATCGGACAGCCGAAATTCTGGCTGGCTTGGATTGGGTGACGACCGTTCGACATCCGGTCAACAAAGGCTACGGAGCCGCGCTGTCCACCGCGTTCGACTATGCCGTCGAGAACGGATTCGATGTTCTGGTGACAATCGACTGCGACGGCCAGCATCAGCCAAAATTGATCCCGGAATTGGCAGAAGCCATCTACGCGGACGGGGACGCTCCGTTCGATATCGTCTTGGGTACCCGCTCTCTGCAAATCTTTCCGTGCGACAGTACTCCGCCAGCGGCGCGTCGACACATCAACGCCTATTTGACATAGCGTCTGAATCGGACGCTGGAACTGAATCTGACGGATGCCTTCTGCGGGTTCAAAGCTTACCGGGTTGACGCCCTGCGGCGTCTGGAAATTACCGAGCCGGGATACGGTATGCCCTTGGAACTGTGGGTGCAGGCGGCCGCTTGCAAATTCCGAATTGTGGAGTTCCCGGTTCCACTGATTTACCTGGACGAGAAGCGTTCGTTCGGCGGTTCCCTCGACGATGCCCGGCGGAGAATGGCATACTATGAGGAGATCCTGACTCGGGCGACGGCTGCGGCCGTCTCGATGTGCTGTGGCGACTCCGACTCCGACGCCGATTGATCGTTCCAGGTGTTTCCGCGAGCTTGTCCTCCGGCAACGAACGACCGGCAACGAACGAATTCGGCGGGTTTTGCCGGGACATCTCTGTTGGGAACATCTGTCTGCGAGATGCGATTCGTCCGTCTCGCCGGGAAAACTTCGGTCGAGTTCAGTGAACGCAGTCACAATGCCCACGTCCGAGAATGCCGCAGAGTCCGCCTGGAATCGGCGGCATCTGGCTGTCCCGCGTTATGATGGCGGTCTGCTGATCGAACCCTCTTGCGACGTGGCTCTCGAACTCGCGGCAGAGAATCACCGTCTGGCCGGTTCGGAGATGCCCGTCTGTGGTGAACCACTGTCAGAACTCCGCTCGCGAACGCGACAGGCGGTTTTCTTGCAGGCGTCCGCATTCACGCGGCAGATCGGCGGCGAGTCGGAAGAGGCTCTCTCTGACCGGCAGTCTGCGTTGTTGTTCGTTGGCGGTCACCAACCAAGTCTGCACCACCCGGGAGTCTGGCTGAAGAACTTCGTGACAGGCGATCTGGCGCGTGCCGCCGAGGGAATTGGGCTGAATCTCATCGTCGACAACGATGTAGCAAGCAGCCGCGCAATTCGTGTCCCATTCGAGCAGTCCGAGAACTGGCGGTGGCAGGGGATTCCCTTCGACGATCCTGCAGCTCCTCAGCCGTGGGAAGAGGCCACCATTCAAAATGCCGAAGTCTTTGACCGCTTCGGCACACAGGCCGCTGCGGCCATGCAGCGGTTGGGTGTCGAATCGGGCGTCGAACAATACTGGGCGGCCGCCGTCGCTCATCGTCGGAGTGGCTGCGATTGCCTGGTCGAATGTCTGGCCGCCGCGCGGCATCAGTGGGAAATGCGGCACGGTTTGCACAACTTGGAATTTCCGTTAAGCCAACTGTGCGAACTTCCGATGTTTCGACAGTTCGTCCTGCACATTCTGGAACAGCTCCCCGATTGGCAGAACGCCTATAACAAGGCTGTGGCCGAGTATCGCCATGTCAATCGGGTGCGCAGTCGCAATCATCCTGTCCCGAACTTGGAACGGCGTGGCGACTGGCTGGAAGCCCCATTCTGGGTCTGGGAACCCACCGCTCAACGCCGAGAGCGGCTGTTCGCGCGGGCCACATCGGACGGGTTGGAGTTGGCTGCTGGCGAAACTTCGCTGGGAACCGTACCCGACCGAGGCAGACATGGGTTAGCGGCCGCTTTGGACGCGTTGGAACAACTCAGCCGGCAGGGAATCCGCCTGCGCAGCCGGGCGTTAACCACAACCATGTTTTCGCGTCTATGCATTGCCGACATGTTTCTGCACGGGATCGGCGGTGCAAAGTATGACGAAATGACCGATCGCCTGATCGAGCGTTGTTTTGGGCTATCAGCGCCGGCATTCATGACCGTGACGGGGACATTGTTGTTGCCAATGGCAACTCGCAACTTCGCCTCGGCCGACGAACTGGCCCGGCTGAAGCAGCAGTCACGCGATCTGGAATTCAATCCGGATCGTAATCTTTCCGGTGACGACGTCGACGCATCGGCGGCCAATCATGTTGCGGGCCTGATTGCAGAGAAACGGCAGATTCAGGCCGAACAACTGGCATTGAAGGGACAGAGAAACGTCCCTCGACCTGTCCGCCGAAAGCAGCGGGCGGAGAATATCGCCCGGTATCGACGCTTCCGCGAAATCAATCGCCAGCTTGGTGAATTCGTCTCGGATCAGCGTCGCCGGATTGCCGATGAAATTGACCGGCTGGAAAAATTGCGGCAGGACCAGTCGATTCATTCCAGTCGAGAGCTCCCTGCGTGTCTGTACCCGGAAGAACGGCTGGCAAACTTCCTGACTCGCGCGGAAGAATCTCGTTCATAGCCAGGTGTGACGGCAAACTCTAACGCGTGCCTGCTGGGCTGCAGACTTGTGCCACGCAGTTACGCCTGCCTTACCCGGTGGATCCGGTCGGCCAGAAACTGATGCTCTCGGCTGAACAGGCTGCGGTAGCTGAGCAGAACTGTCGTTGTTGTTCCCAACGCCGTTGTGGCGGCGATCATGAAAATGATGACGATCTGATATTTGACCGCGGCGGACGGGGCGGCACCTGCTAGCAACTGCCCCGTCATCATCCCTGGTAAGTTGACGATCCCCACAACAGACATGGTGTTGATAATCGGAATCATTCCGGTTCGGATTGCGTCCTGAATCAACTCGTGGGCTGCCTCCCAACGAGTCGCTCCCAGCGTCAGCCGCAGTTCAACCTGCTCGCGTTGAGTGGCCAGTTTCTCGGTGAAGCGGTCCAATGCCAGAGAAATCGAGTTGAGCGCATTCCCGAGCACCATTCCCAGAAACGGAATGGCGTATTGGGCGAAGTGATCTCGCCAGACATGTGGCTGAATAATTCCCATGAGCGCAATGGCCGTGATGAGCCATCCACTTCCCGCGACAGCCAGAATGCCGTTGAGCCAAATCCCGCGGAACCGCCGGCCGACACGTCGTACACCGCTGATGCCGGCCGCTACGGACATTGCGAGCATCAGGACGAGCACCCCCGGTAAGGGCATTCGAGTGAAGACCCACTGCAGAACAAAGCCGACAATCATCAGTTGGATGACCGTGCGGCAACTGGCGACCGTGAGTCTGCGGCTGAGTCCCAGCCTGAGCACCATCGAGACGCCCACATTGGCGAGGATCAGCAGTGTGGCCAACAGCACTTCGACGTAGCTGAGATCGTAGAATTCCGTCTGCATGATCGCCGTTCAAAATGAAGAATCGCATTGTGTCATAGTCGGTGACCGACCGGTGAGAATCAACGTTCGCCTGACAAATGCCGGGGTGGGGTGAACCTGGTTCGTCCCGGCAAACAGCTGCTGAAAACCCGAGAACTGCCACAATTTACGCTGGCTGTTGACAGCCGATGAAGGGGGGATTCTAATAAACCACGGTATATGCGTTGGGTGTGTACCGCATTGGAGGCTCTGCGATGGTGGTGTCGACTCAGTCGCGAGTCGAGACCGCAATCCGGGACCGTGCGCAATGCGTCGGCCGAAGACCGACAAGCGGCCTGGACCCGCCTGGCCAATCCGGCGTCAGCCCTCGGCTTTGTCCGAGATGCGGTTCGCCGAACCGATGTAGGCCTCGTTTCGCGCCGAATCGAGGTTTGCGGGAAACGTTGAAACAGCCACTTTGATTTGGGAGGTTGATCGATGCAGAAGTTGACGACTCTACGTGGAGCGGTGGTAATCGCTTTCGCTGTTCTGGCTGCGGCATTGCTCTCGGACGGTCAGAACGCCGAAGCTCGTCCGCAGTACATGAAGGAATTCAACAGCACTTACCCCAAGGTTGAGGAAGCCAAGACTGCCAAGTGCGGTGTCTGCCACGGCAAGACCAAGAAGGAACGCAACGCCTACGGTACCGCCGTCGGTGAAGGCCTCACAGCCAAGAACGAAAAGGATGCAGAAGCCATCGCCAAGGCGTTGAAGGCTGCCGAAGAGAAGAAGGGTGACGACGGCAAAACCTTCGGTGAGCAGTTGGGTGCTGGCGAACTGCCCAAATAGTTTCTGCTGACCAGAAACTATCGGTGAAGATTCAGGCCGGTAAGCCTCTTTCAAGGGGCTTGCCGGTTTTTTTGTCCCGACTCATTTGTCGCTGGGAGCTTCCGGAGCAGAATCCTCCCCGGGATGAATCTCGACACCTTCGGCCAGCGCGGGGAACGGGGGATCCTCCAGGTGGAAGTCGATCACCATCGGGAGATGGTCGGACGCTTCCCGTGCCATTGCAGAGCGGGCAATCCGGGCATTGCGGATGACGATTTTTCCGCGGATAAATGCCTTGTCGAGTGAGCCGACCGGCAGATACGCCGGGAACGAACGGAACCGCGAGACTGGTGCCGTCACCTGCTCAAAACCAGCGGCGGAAAACGGCCCGGTTGCCAAAGTGTTCCGCCAATCGTTGTAGTCGCCGACGATCAACGTTGGCAAATCGGCCGACTCTTCGAACAGCCGATGCGAGAGCATGTGTTTCACCTGCCATTGCCGCTCATTCTCTGCCAGGCCCAGATGCCAATGGGCCAGGTGCAGCGGCCCTTCGGGAGTTTCGACGACAGCCAGCTGGGCACCGCGGGCTTTCTTCTGCCGCATCTGCAGCGAAAGTTGATGATGCGAACGAAACTTCCATCTCGAAAGAAGCAGATTTCCGTACCCACCCGTTGTCAGGTGGACGTTCAATTGGAACATCTTTTCCGCCGCATTAAAGTATTCCGCGAGAATCTTCGGCTGATTGTGAAACCGTGAACGCCTCACATTGCGGTCAACTTCCTGAAGACAGACGAGGTCGGGGTTATGTTCCTCGATGACGGCCATAATGCGATCAAGCCGATAGCGGCGATCACGTCCGCCGATCCCCTTGTGAATGTTGTAGCTCACCAACCGCATTCTGGACGGCTCCTCGCCGAACGACTCGAATTGAATTGTCACCCCCGGGATTCCGCTCGATTCCTTCGCGATCAGCGTCTCTGCGACGCGCAGCGAATCGCTTCAGTCCGAGCTGCGGGGTGTCCCCCCGGGAGGGCGGCTCAAGCGGCTTTGCTGCTGCCGTCGGCTCCGCTTGCGTGCCTGCTGGTACGCCACGCGCCGCTCGCGGGCAATTCCCATGCGGATGTCGGCTGGCGAGAGTCCAGCCTGCCGGCCGAAGCGTTTCAAAAACGTCAACTCGGACTGGCTGATCCGGCCGTCGGCAAAGCTGGCCTGAATCAGCTGCCTGAGATAGCTGTTGGCTTCCGTTTGGTTCCGGGGAATGGGCAATTCCTGGTCGTCGTCCTGCGCGGCTACGATCGCTGCCTGGACTTGTTCGGGCGTCAGGCCTTGCTGCGCACCGATTGCAATCAGGCGTTCGACTTCTCGCCGAGTCAGTTGTTTGTCCACCAGCATCATGCGGGCCAGGATCCCAACGGCCAACTGTGTATCGACAGCCGATGTGCCGATGTGGGGATTCGTTAAGTCTGTTGTCGAATCGTTCATGCCATTCAGATGGGGACGGAATGCCAGCTGGGCCACAAAGGGTTGAATTTCTGTGAGGACCCAATCCAGCCGTCCGGTATTCAACGGTGTGCCGCAGTACTGGCAGTTTGCCGATTTCGAAACAGCAATCGGAGCACCGCACGCTGTGCACTGGGCCGATGTGAATGTGCTTCCCGCGTCGGTCGTGGCTGTGTGGTCGCGTGTCAGGACGTAGACTTCGGAATAGATGGCCTGCTGCTTGAGGATTTCGAAGGTTCCCGCTGGATCGCCCACGGCCTTCACACCCGACCAGCGGACAGCCACGCGGAGTCGATCAAACGGCTCGGTCGAGCCTTCCTCGACGTCGATCAGTTCGACCTTCCCGACGGCGATTTTATCGAAGAATAGCCGCTTCTTGCCTCTGTCGTCTCCGTTTGATGGCTGTGACGGTTTGTCGGTCGTTTTGACGACGTCCTTGAGAGCTCGCTCTTGGACGACGGGGCTTGCATACCCGAGATCGTTAAAGAACTCGGCTGCTCGAATCCGCCAGAAGACCACCGAGACGCGATCTTCGAGATGTTGAATGCTGAATCCCGGATCTCGCTCCTGGAGTCGCGACAGGCCGGGAATGGCCGACGATGGTGGTGTAATGTCCCACTCCGAGGCCTGTGTGATTTCCGCAAGGACCCAATCATACTCACCACTGTTGACCGTGCTCTGACAGTTCGGGCAGCGCGTCGAGTCGACAATTCTCAATGGTGCGCCGCAGTTGGGACAGTGACCTTCCACGGCTCCGTCCTGTTGTCGAGTTCGGGCACCCGGCTTGCGGTGGAATGACCAGTATTCGGTAAACGGTTCCTTCTGCGACGGTCCCATCTGCCTGCCATCATCAACGCGGATCTTTCTGTCTCGGGCGGTGGCCTGGACCCGGAGATGAATGGTATCGAACCGGGAATCAGACGCCGCTGCTGCAATCTGGACCGAATCGACCTGGACCTGGTCGATCACGTTGCGGATTCCCTGGGCCTGTTGCATGTCCAAGAGAATTTGCAGTCGCTGTTGCAGCCCATCGCTGATGAGTGCTCGCAGTGGAATCAGTTCCTGTTGGCTCCAACCGGACTGCAACCTCAAGAAGGCGTCCTTCATCCGCTGAATGAATTTCTCGGCGTCGAAGTCAGGATCGTGCGATTTGATGCGTGCCAACGCCTGCTCGCGGACTTCTGCCGCCTGAAGTTTGCGACCTCGGCGAATCGAGCGATCCATCCGGACGTTCTGAGCCTTGTTGGCTGAGATGATGGCCGCCGTGATAACGAGGCCCAGCAGCGGCAGACCGATGGCCGGATAGGCGACGCACAGCCGAATGAGCAAGACGATCAGATCGCCATTCCCACCGCCATCGCCTCCGAACCCTTCCCCACCGCCACCTCCTCCACCAAAGTTCTCGCCTCCTCCGATGCGTGCCCAGGCCTCCGACACATCCGTCAAGAACAGGCACGCTACCGTCAGAGCGTAGACCGCGCGGAGCACTGCCTGCCGACAGGAAAAAGCCCGCGTCTCGGTTGCCTTGTCGAGTCGCGCAACGGATTTTTTGGGCATTGACTCTATCCGATGGTCTTCAGTGGTCAGGGATGGGGCTCCAATGTGCGAACGGACGCAAGAGTCATCCGGGCAATTCGGCCATGTCACTCCGTTTACGATAGGCTTCAATTCACAATTCTCCAAGCCCCTTCCCCGTCCGGTGCCGGCAGGCAACCGCGAGATGCCACTTGACGTGCGCGCATCAGGAGGGGTACGATTGGTGCTGTATTTTGCCCATTTTGCGCAGAGTTCTAATTCTTCCTGTAATGAGTGAGATACCGGGCAGAGGGTGATAAACAGGACGGAATTCGCCAGGAATGTGGATTCCATCCCCCATCGTTCAGATTCGCCCCCTGTTTCCGTCGCAGAGGGAAGAGTTCGCTCATGGACGAGTCGGGTCGATCGAAGTTCTCAACTCGCAGCCGAAGGTATGCCGTGCCACGTTTTACTCCTCAGTCCGCCTGTCACCGGGAAGAGAACGTCCGGACTTCAGTCGTCGGGTTCGTCGTTTGCGCTCTGTTGCTGACGTTCACGTTGGGTTGTGGGGAAGCGCCCCGCAAGTCGGAGCAGGCGGCTGAGATCAGCAATTCTGCAGGAGCCGTCGAGGCTGTTTCGGAATCTCAGATTCCGTCTCCGGACGAGGCCGACGGACAAGTCGCTACGGCGGAGGATCGAACCGATGCGACCGACATCGCGTCCAGGGATTCCACAGACGACCGATTTCCGACCGAGATTGACGGTGAACGCGTGCAGTACTTCGATGATCGCGGTCGCGCGATCGACGCCAAGGAACTGAGCGAAAAGACCGCCCGCTTCGAAGAACGACTTCGGCAAAAGGCGGCCGGAACCGACCAGCCGGATGTGAAGGCCGATGCAAAGAATCCACTGGTCCGCGGGCTGCAGCAGTTGCTTGGCAGCGATCCCATCATCGGAGACAAAGGAGATCTGCAGCAGAGTCTACAGGATGCCGACGACGCGCTGACACGGATCAAGCGGGAGAACCAGAAGGCACTCGAACGTGTCAACAGGCAGACGCGTCTGACTTCGGGGCCCGTCTCGCCGAACATTGTCATCCTTCTGGCCGACAATCTGGGGCATGGCGATCTGGGCTGCTTTGCGGGGCCGGGACACGTGACACCGCGGATTGACCAACTGGCGTCCGACGGAATGCGGTTTACACAGTTTTATGCGGGAGCACCGACGCAGTCCGGCTCGCGATGGAGCCTGATGAACGGTCTGATGACGACCAATGACGCCGAGCGGGCCAAGATGGATTTCGCGTCGAATTCCTCGGATCAGACCCTGGCAGAGATGCTCTGGCAGGCGAATTACGACACGTTCTTCGTCGGCACCTGGGTGCAGGGAAAAGAGGCGTCGTCCGAGCATCCGCAAAAGCACGGCTTTGATGAGTTCTTTGGGCTTGTCGGAGAAAGTGCGGTCGACGCCAACAACCGGTTTCCGGCCGTCGTGCATGCGAATGATGCGAAGATTCGTCTCCCCGCAAATCAGGACAAGAAACAGGGCCTGGCCGCCGAAGATCTGTTCGCTGCGGAAGCTGTCAGCGCACTGTCACGGCGGCGGAGCCGAATGCCATTCCTGCTCGTTGTTTCGCTTCCGATTCCGGCACCCGAATCGACCGATGATTCTCGCTACGAGCAACTGGCTCGCCTGGATGCAGCTGTGGGGCGTGTGCTGGACGGCTTAACCACCAATGACCTGAGTCAGCAAACTGTTGTCCTGCTGACGGCCGACACCGGTCCGGTCGGAGATGATGCGTCTTCCGCGGATCGGACAAGTGGGCTGCGGGGTGGGCGGGGAAGTCTGCATGAAGGGGGATTGCGTGTTCCATTGATCGTGAACTGGCCCGGGCGGGTTGCGGCAGGTGCCGTCTGTACGGAACCGGCCGCGATGTGGGATCTGTTGCCAACCTGTGCCGAGTGGGCTCAAGCTACGCAAAAGCCACGCCAGATGGACGGCCAAAGCCTGGTGCATCTACTGGATGGAAAGTCGACATCGTCGGCAGACCGGCTGCTGTACTGGCGGGACGAATCTGGGGCGGAACGGCGGCAGGCGGCCCGTAAGGGACCGTGGAAAGTGGTCAGCCCCAGTCCCAAGGCAGCTGTCCAACTCTACAATCTGCAGACCGATCCTGGCGAGCAGAACGATCTGGCGGCCGAACACCCGAAAATCGTCCAGCAGTTCATTCGGTAACGTCACATCCAGCCGAGTTGGTTGCCGACCAGACCGTCTCGCCGACATCACGCGTTACTGACTGCCGAGTGTGGCTTCCAATTCCAGCAGCAGAGAACCACGGCGAACGAGAATGCTTGCCTTTTCGCCCGGTTTCTTTTCTGTGACGAAGTCATCAAGCGATCCTGCATCAACCGGTTTGCCGTCGAATTTGAGGATCAAATCTCCACGCCGCAAGCCGGCCCGCTCCGCGGGGCCGCCAGCCAGTACCTCCCCGACAAGATAGCCGGCATCATTCCGGCGGTTGGCATGTCCCACGCCAAGGAATGCCTTCCCCGTGCCAGTCGCGGCAGGCAACGGTTTCGAGGGGGTTTCGTCGCGGCTTCCCAGCAGGTCAGTTAATCGGGGTGTTTCTCGCGGTGAACTGCGGGAATGCAAAGGTTCGGGCAAGGTTGCCAACTCCCGGACAAGCTCCGTCGTCATGACGGCGATGCGGCGCATCCCTTGGATATTAAGAGTTTCCGTGTCATCAGATGGCCGATGGTACTGCGGGTGAAAGCCGGTGAAGAAATGCAACACCGGAATACCTTGGGCGTGGAATGACGCATGGTCGCTGGGACCATTCCCTCCGGGACGTGTTGTCAGCCGAAAGGCATGCGACTTCCCCAGGCGATCCATCAGTGGTGCGAATTCGTCGGCTGTTCCGGTCCCGTAAACGGTCAGGCTGTCTTTTCGCAGTCGCCCGACCATGTCGAGGTTGACCATGGCTGTCGTCGTTTCCAACGGGAACAGCGGGTCGTTGACGTACCGTTCGCTGCCAATAAGTCCCTGTTCTTCTGCCGTAAACGCAATGAAGACGATTCGCCGGCAGTCCCCCGTTGCCGTCTCGTGTCCCAGTTGGCGGCCGCCCTCGAGCCGCCTCGTCGTCCCCGAGGCATGTGCGTCTGCCCAGTTGTGGATCGCCTTATCGAAGGAGAAGTCCAGCGAGCCCCAACCACCATAGCCCAGGTGATCGTAGTGCGCTCCAATGACGACGGTTTCGCCAGCCAGCCGGCCCGAACCCGGGCGGACGGCGACGACATTCTTCAGCGACTTGCCCGACCAATCGACCGAGACGATTCCTTCCAGCTTCCAATCCGGCAGTGACATGGATCGCGGCTTGAGTGTCTCGTCAATCTCCCGTTCGATTGCCGCCAGGCTTTGTCCCTGCGACTGTTGCAGTATCTCGGAAATCGCTTTGCGGCGAACATGCAGCACGGGAACGACGCGTTCTGCCAGGTTGGACCGCACGGAAAAGTCGAGCAGCGGATCGAAGACGTCGGCCAGCTTTCGGCCCGTCGCGGTCACCTGTCCGGTGAGAGTTTCCATCCGGCGACGATAGGCGTCCCACTCGTCGGCTGTCGGATCGGATTGCTTGTGGAATTCTGCCTGTGCGGTGTCCAGTTCGGCGACGGACGCCTTCC
>CALJUK010000908.1 GCA_937975745.1 uncultured Planctomycetaceae bacterium
AGGATACGCCGCCTTTCTTCAACTCGCGAGAACACGACTTTTGACAATATCTCCCGAACAAATCACCTGGAGCCCTGCGCGACATTCAACTCACAGCTTCACGTTTTCCTTCATCTCAAATGACTCGGCGATGATGCGCACGCCGTTCCGTTCGTCGGCGATAATGACCTGCTCCGCCTCAGATTCGACGCGAATCGCATTCAGAGTAATGTTGGAATTACTCCACTTGGTGGGGCCGCAGATGTGCTGCGGTTCTACACAACAGATCCACCAGATTGTCGCCATAGTTCTCACCGTGGAGAACGATACGCAAGGTCGAGTGGGACTGGGTAAGGTCAAGTACTGCCGCATCGCGACCGCGCCAGCGCTCCACAAGTGATGCCGTCTTGCCGATACGGTTTCCAAGGTTTGACGTGCTCATGGCAACGAGAACGGTGAAGGCACAAGGCGTCCATTTCGTCACGGAGCAGTGAATAGTCCTGTCAGCAGCCCGATTCTACCGCCGCGAGGCTCTTGCCACTGCGCCCATTCTCGCGCGGCGACTTCGCTCAACTGCTGCTCCTGTCAACGGCTAAATATTCCCGCAGATCAAAGTGCTCTCTCACCTGCACATCGCCACATGGGATCACAATGCCACGCTTCCAGTCTGCAACTACCCAACGATCCCTCTCAAGCTCGTAGATCCTGATTTCATCCACAGTCCATTTCATGGTTGTCGGAAAGGCCTTGCACCAGTGACACAAGATGCACTTGGACTTCGAGCCGCACGATGGTTGCGCAGAGAGTTCTATCACCAGAAAGCCATGCTCTGCGATAAAGCACCTAACGACTGCTTCGAAACCGTTGTATGCACTCAGATCCATGTCATGAATTCTCTAAAACGGCCACGGAATGAAGTCGCTGCCTGGAGCTCCGTAGAAGTCTGTCTTGCCCAAATGATTCTTGTAAAGCTCATGCAATTCCCAGTGTGTGACGTTTCCCTGAGAGGGATAGCTGTTGGGGCCACCACTCTGAAGCCACTTGTCGTATCTTGCAGCATCGAATCCCTCGAAGTTGAAGTGATTCTTCCCTGACCGTTCCATCGCCTGCCGCAATGTGCTGGCCAGATCGCCGGAATCGTCAGTCAAAGACCAAAACGGAAAGCGTTCCGCAGACGGCCCCAGCCTTCTCGTGAAGTCATCTATGTGATCGGCCAAGCCAAATGCTGCATCCTTTGGGTTCTGTCCGGCAAGTCGCTTTGCTGAGTCCAGAAGATCATCAAAGTGGAAGAAGTTGTCGCACGGGAAGTCGAAGCTGTTCCCGTTGTGGACCAGCACGCCGTTGGCGGCGACGTGATACGTGTGTTCAACCTGGACTTCCAGGTTGTAGACGGTGTGCGCACCCGGGCGGGTGGAGACGGCGGCGAGGCGGGTGAAGGAGCCGTCGGACTGGCGGAGGCGTTCGCCGACCACCAGTTCGTCGGCCCTGACGAACTGCTGCCGATCCTCGCTCCAGAACGGGTGGTTGGGAGTCGACCCGATGGGTGTGCCGACGCCGTCGATCGACAGGTCGAGTACTCGGGCCGCGTGCTGCTGGAACGTGGCCGTGACGACCTGGAACTCCGGTCCGGGCCGGGGTGAGATCTGCGGACACTCGCCGATCGAAAGCACGTGCGCGTCGCCGTTGATCCCGCACTCGGGGACTGACGCAAGCTTATTCCGCTACTTCAAGATTCCAAAGAGCAACCGTGCTGGCGAATACTCGTACATACCATTCTTCATCAACGCGATCTATGCCAATACATATAGATTCGGTCGATGTTCGTGCCGCTTGATGCTGCCCGCCACCAGTAGCGATCCCAGGATCGACGGCCACCGATTCACGTCAATTTCCTCCCATCCGATGGACTCGCAATACTCCTGCAATCGCCACGCGTCAAACGCATCACTCGCATCCAAAACACCCACGTGGACATCGACAGCCTCGCCAGACTGCTTGTTCACGAACAAGAGTCCTAATCCATGCGCGATAATTGACCAGCCCGAACCGTCAACAGTGACGAACTCGGGGACGGTGTCTTCAAGGCCGAACTCGTCCGTCGACTCGTCAATTTGAGAAACAACCGACTCGACCAGTCTTTTCTGCTTCTTGACGTATCCACGAATGAACTCCAATGCGTCATTCATCTCAATGTCGGCAATGTCAATCAGAGTTCGATCAGAACGGCAGCCCTATACGCTCCGCCGCCTCTGCTGCTTGTAGAGAGTACTTTCTTGCCACATCTGGAGACAGTTCTCTGATGATGACAGGAACCTGCCTGATTCCTGCGGCGCCAGCAGCGCGAGCGCGGTGGTGACCGTCAATGATTATCTTCTTTCCATTGATGATAGCAATCTCGATCGGCGAGGAGCGATCGAAGCCGTTCTTGCGCATGTCACGTCGAAGCCTTCGGATATTGCTCCCCGAAAATTCGTGTGGAAGTTGCCGACCCCGAAGATCACCAACATCAAAAAAGCGTTGATTTGTCCAGTTCTCCAAATCGAGCAAATCGAAAGAACAGGGGTCTCCGTTGTGAACAAGAATTCCACTACGTGTCACATGATATGTGTGTTCAACCTGAACTTCCAAGTTGTAAACGGTGTGCTCTCCGGGTCGCGTCGAAACCGAGGCCAATCTCGCAAAAGACCCATCCGATTGGAGCAGGCGTTCGCCAACGACTAGTTCGTCGGCACGCACGAACTCCTGCCGGTCCTCGCTCCAGAACGGGTGATTGGCGGTTGACCCGATGGGGGCTTCAACTCCGCTGATCGACAGGTCAATAACACGAGCGCCGTGATGACGGAACGTCGCTGTTACAACTTGGAATTCCGGACCGAGGCGCGGCGAAATCTCCGGACACTCGGCGATCGAAAGAAGTCGTGCGTCTCCGTCGATGCCGCATTCAGGAACGGAAATGTAAA
>CALJUK010000909.1 GCA_937975745.1 uncultured Planctomycetaceae bacterium
GAGGAGTCGCCGAAGTTTGGCTTCGCGTAATTGGACGCCAAATGTTGGTGATGCCATGGAAAGCACCTCCTTTTCGTCTTGAGGAACGAACTACAACCCAAGATCGAAAACCGGTGCACGCCACCGGCTTCGGTCCAACGAGGTGTGGAACGAAGCCGCTGGGTTGGCATCTCCCCGAGTTACCAGCGGAAAGGAACAGACAAATCCGACTGATTTGGGATCAATACCACATTGATGAGCAAATGCCAAAGAAATGAAACGGTGCAAGCTGAAGGAGAAACTGAGGGAGTTAGAAGTTCAACTTGATGTTACTTCTGATGCGGAGCTGCACGTCTTCGAGCACGTGTTCGAGTGCTTCCTGGATATCGTAGTAGGTTGTGTCCCTCTTACCTCGAACCACAATCTGCAGGCCGTTCTCGGCCAAGAACGTGAGCGATGCCCGACGGGGAGATTTTGTGGGCTTTCCGCGCCGCTGGCGGACAGCGTCAGCAGCCTCCTTGTGCGTCATGCCGCCGCGCACCGTCTGTTCGGCCAGTTCACGACGGGTTTCGTCGTCCGGGAGTTTGCTCAACTCGTAAGCCGAACGGGCCGGCAGTTGGCGGGCGTCGACCTGGTGCTGGATGTCCTCAGGCAGGTCCAGCAACGCCAGGGCACGGCTCACTTTTGACGGTGTGACGTGCAGCGCGGCCGCCAGTTCTTTGCCATTCCAGCCGTTGAGTTTCATCAAGGAAGCGAACGCTCGGGCCTCCTCGATTGGTTTAAGGTCTTCACGCAGCAGGTTTTCTACGAGTTGTTGCTCCAGCAATTCGGAATCGGAAAGCGGTCGTTCGTGGAAATAGCAATCAATCGTCTCCAGGCCGGCTGATTGAGCCGCCCGCCAGCGTCGTTCACCGGAAATGATCACCCACGATTGCAGTTGGTCATCCCAGCGGACGCGAATCGGAAACATCTGACCTTTGCTGCGGAGACTTTGGGCCAACCGGGCGATCGATTCCTCCGAGATCTCCTTTCGCGGCTGGTTCGGGTCTGGCAGAAGTCGCGCGACTTCCATCCTGCCGAAGCCCCGAAGCGGCTTGCGACCGATGTCTCTCGGAGCGGCGACCGGGCTGAGCTGGGGGCTCGGCGCCGTGCGTCTGAGGCCCATCGATTCATCCAGATGGCCGGTGATCTGCTCCAAAGTGCTGCGCGTCGTGGACATTAGGCAACGTTGCGTCGTGTGTTACTCATAGCAATCCGGTCGAGAATCTCACGGGCGAGCGTGTTTGTCAAAACGGCGGCTGTCGACTTGGGACTGAAGAATCGGACTGGTTGCCGGCACGCGAGGGCGACTTTGAATGCTGAGAGCTCCGGGATTACGGTTTCCAGCACCCGGTCGCCGTACAATTCCCGAAGCCGCTGCTCGTAAGAGCGATGGACCAGCAATCGTTTGTCGGACCGGGTGACAACGTGCGCCAGGCATTCAAGCCGGGGATTGAGCCGGCGGGCTTGCTCGATCGCCTGGTGCACGGCCCGCAGCCCCTGCGTACCGAAATCTTCCGGCGGAACGGGGATGAGGCACCAAGCGGAGGCCAGCATGGCAGCCCAACTGCATCGATAGAGATTCGGTGGGCAGTCGATCAGAATCACGTCGACGTCGGACTGCCGGTCGACAAACTCGCGCAGTGCGTACTGGCCGAGTCCCGTCGTTTCCGGAGTTGGCGTGTTGAAGGGAGCCAGATGCGCGTTCGCGGGACAGATTGCGATCTGGTCGAACCGGGAGTTCTGAACCACCCATTCTTCCCCAAAGGCCGAACTGTCGGCATCGAGCAACGCCGCGACGGTCAATTCCGCCGGCAGGGCTTCGACGAACTCCGAACCGAAGAATCCCTGACTGAGCGATCCCTGTGGATCGGCGTCGATTAACAACACGTTAAGACCAGCCTGAGCGAAAGCGCCGGCAAGGTGGAAGCAGAGCGAGCTCTTTCCGCAACCGCCTTTCTGATTGATTAGAGAGATCGTCGATGGTGCCACGTCTCCTCGCCAGGATTCACGATTGCCACTGGCAATTCGCTGTAAGTTGCTGGAATGCCATTCAATAACCTGGCACAGGCCAAAGAAGGTCGTCAACAAGAATGTCGATTGACGGTCGGCGGATGGCCGTTCACGGCGAATCACCGATCTGGATGACAAATCAGGGTCTGACAGGGACGCGAAAATTCTCGTTGCCCGTACAGGCTCAACAACGCTACGTTTTGAGGGAGTTTATTAACAGATGTCCGACACAAGCCTCGGACGAACAGCAGAGGGCGAAACAACCGAGTAGCGAGAGCAAAGAAAAAAGCGACGGCGTTGGGAGCGACGTCGCTTCTTCAGGATCCACGACCGCCTGAATCGACGGAATACGTGGTCAAACGGATGACTTGACCTCACCTTATTTCACTTTCCGTTGAAGAGTCAACTGGCAAAACGTCACGGGTCTACAGCGGACGTGCGCCATGAAGAGAGTGCCTTGGGCCACTCGTCGCCGGGCAGCGGCCCGGTTCGCCTTCGGGGAGGGAATCCAATGACACTGACAGCGTGGAACAAGGTCACAGCAGAACGACCGGCGGGGGGATACGTGCCGATTCGAGCGGATCAACTGTTCGCCGTGTGGTGGTGCTACGAGAAAGGCAGCATCAGATTGGCAGACGTCCGCGTCTGGTTCGCATTGCATGAAGTCGTGAGCAGGCGCTGCTTGATCAACCCGCGCCGGAAGCCGCAATTTACGAGTGAAGAACTCATGGAATTGACTGGTTTGCGTCGGCAAGGGGCGCTCAGGACGTCACTCCGACGGCTGGAAGAGGTGGGACTGGCCTGCTCCCGACGTTCGTCAATCAGGTTTGCGACGAGCGTCGATAATGTCGGAGTGGTTGATCGGCCGGAATTCCAGCAGAGACTGAATTTGATTGCCAATCATCGCCGCCGTGTGCCGGTGCCTCGCCGCCTGCTCC
>CALJUK010000910.1 GCA_937975745.1 uncultured Planctomycetaceae bacterium
CATCAGTCCGCACGCTCCCTACAGCGTTCATCACGAACTCTTCTCGGAGTTGGCACGCTTGTCGGGCGAATTTGCCTGTCCACTGGCGGTACATCTGGCGGAGACCGAAGTCGAGTTGGAGTTGCTTGCCACGGCCGGTGGTCCGCTCCGCAGACTACTGGAGGATTTCGGTGTCTGGGAAGCCGATGCCGTCATACCCAATTCGCGGCCGATCGATTACCTCCGGCGACTCGACACGGCCGACCGGGTTCTGGTAATTCACGGTAATTATCTGGACGAACAGGAGATCACGTTCCTTTCGCACGATCGACGTTTCTCGGTTGTCTACTGCCCGCGAACACATGCTTATTTCGGACATCCACGGCATCCGCTCCCCCGTTTGCTCGATGCCGGTGTAAATGTGGCGTTGGGAACCGACAGCCGCGCTTCCAATCCCGATTTGTCACTATGGGGCGAAGTCCGACTTGTCCGGCGGGAGTTTCCCGAGCTCTCTGGGGAAACACTGCTGGAAATGGCGACCTGTCGGGGAGCGCAAGCACTCGGTCTTCCAGATGGCGTCGGGACGCTGCGGCCTGGGAGGCCCGCCGACTTCTGCGTGCTGGAACTACCCGAACAGTCCTCCACGATGGTGACATCGGCCGAAGACGCATTTGACCTGCTGTTCGATCCGCAGGCCGTTTTCGTCGGCCCCGTGACTTGAATCGTCGCTGGCGTGCGCGAGTGAGACCCGAATCTGGTTGTCGAGGCCCCTGTTGTGCAGTGTCGCATTGGTTGAATTCTCGCTACACTGTCACGGTAAAACACCCAATCTGAAATTGGCGGTGTGTCGCGAGCGAAGATGACAGCGCGGTGCGAAACCTGCCGGCTGCAAGCATCCAACGCGACTCAGCAAGTAATCGCGACGCAGCAAGTAATACAGTGGGACAGACTTGATGGCGGCTGAGATCACGGAAACGCAGACGGGGTCGGAGGGAGTGGCATTCGGACAGGCGGTTGCTGACTGGAGCCAGTGGGACGACACTCAGTTTCTGGCGGCTGTCCGCTGGAAACGGGGTGTTCCCAAGAACGTGGTCTCCGCGGCAGCAAGTGGGCGGTTTGACAAATTTCAGCGGGCCATCCGCCGGCAGATACTGCGCAGTCGGCTTTTCATCGGCTCCAAGCAGGTGACGGCTGCCGCCGAGCGACGCGTTCTCTGGTCACGAGCCGCCTTTGGCGAGACACCTCGTACCGAGGCATTTGTGGAACTGTTGGAGTCGGCTGCAAAGCTGCTCGCAGGTTTCAAGGGAAAGTCGGCGATTGGCCGTCAGGAAAAAAGTCGGAAGAAGTCGCTCGATTCGTTCTCGAGTCGGCTGTTGGATGTCATTCGCCCGACGCAATCCGCATCCGCAGGAACAACGGGCGAGCCCGTCTGGCAGACGTGGGAACTTCTCTGTTGTCTGGATTTGCTGCCAACGGCCGCCCAGCATGCCAGCCCGGAGGCATTCGTGGCCTGTTGGCGGACGGCCATTGAAGGCGTGCAGGCGTTGACGGCTGATCTCGAACCGGGCGACTTGCAGGCGACCTTCGCCGATCGGGAAGTCGTCGTCGTGGGAGAGATTCCGTGGACTGCGGGAGTGTTGTTCGATGGTGTGGCCGGCGCGAATCACCTTCGCAAAAGTGGTCGCAAAGCTCTGCAGCAGCAGTTGGTGATGGCGACCGATACCGAC
>CALJUK010000911.1 GCA_937975745.1 uncultured Planctomycetaceae bacterium
TGAGGAGCTACGCCACCTCGTCTTTGACCAGGTCGTCGGGTGCAGGGCAAAAGGGAATCTCCGAGACGGCGTTGAGCAAGGCCGGTTCCAGTGACGTCTCGGCGGCGAGCAGGTCAGCGGCCCGCTTGTGCCAGACGGCTTCCGCCACCTGTTCCTCGGCAAGGGCCGCCATCGGGTCGACTCCGGCCGTCGTCATCAACACGAGCGTCGCTTGAGCCAGTGAGAAGTCGGCACTCGGCGTCGAAACCGTTCCCCGCGTGAGCAAAGAACGCAGCTGGATCAACACCTCAGGTTTCGCCTGCTCCACTTCATTGAAGAGGATCAACCGATGGGGATTCTCGGCTAGAGTCGTCACGAGTTCGCCAGGCTGATCGGTCGTCCCGACCAGTGTGTCGGTCGTCAGTTCCTTGCCGTCGAATACCAGTGTGCCCGGGGCACGGTACAGCAACTTGGCGATGACGCGGGCCAGGTATTGCTTGCCGACTCCCTCAGCCCCCACCAGCAGAAATGAGGCCAGCGGCAAACGGCCAGATCCCTCCTGTCGGCGATTCCGGAGCGTGATGGATTCGTGAATCCGCTCCAGAATCTTGTCGATCACCTCATCCTGTCCACGAACAATCTGTTTCGCCCGCGTGGCCGCGCTCTGAAAATCCCGCAGCGTCTGCAATTGCCGCTGCTTCGATGCCTCCGCGGCTGCCGTTTTGCTGCTGACTCCCGCCCGCTCACCAAGGCACCAGCCAATGAAGCTCAAATAGCGGCCGACGATCGGTTTGGCAGCCAGCCTCTCACGCAACCTTGGTGTGTAGTGAATGATCCAGACGGCCAGCAGATTGCAGAGCGCCAAGATCAGGATGGCCACCACCAGCAGGATGTGAACCCGAGACAGCCAGCGGCAGGCGACCCAGGCCAAAATGGCCAGGGAGATCAGTCGCAGCCATGAGAGGACGCCGGCATTCACAGTCGATCTCTTTGCAGGGGGTTCACTTTATGACCAGAGCAGAAAACAGAATCCGACGGTTGCCAGGATGACGTTCAACCGGAAAAACAGGGAGTTTCGCCAAAGGGTGAGAAACCGTACGATTGGATGATCGCTCATTGGACAATGACTCCCACCTCATGCGTCTGCCCAACGCGTAACCGGCGAGAGAAATAATGACCTTCCTGCGTCTGAAACGAGACGGTGATCCCGCCGCCGCCGTCCTCCACACCCCGAATCGCCACTGAGTTCGCCCCCGGCTGCAGCGGGATCGAGACGGTGGCCCCTTCATGAAAGATGGGTACCGTCATGAACGACTGCCCGTTCACCACTACTTCGACGACATCGCCATCCTCGTCGCAACAGTCGAAGAGCTGCATCTGGTAGAACTTCACCCGTCCCTGTTCAATGTCCTGGTGGAGTTCCGATCCCGGTGTAACCGGAGCGATCTCCGGTTCGACATTTGCATCCGGGAGTTGCTGGGCCGCCTGAATCTGGGCCACGACAGCCTGTGGGTCGTTCTGCTGAATCGACTGTCTGACAGCCTCGGTTGTCTCCGTGTCGAGATCGTCCGCCGAAACCAGAATCTCGCTGGTCACCTGCTCGCTACCCTCCTCATCGACGCGGACGAGAGACCCCTCGCCCGCGTCTGCCGCCTCGGTCGCCGCGATGACATGAGGCCAGTTGGGATGGTTCACTTCGGCCGACGAACTGCCGAAATACCAGGAACCGGCCACAGCCAGTGCCGCTGCGATCACCAGCCCGAGGGTCACCAGAGTCCCGCCGCGCTTTCGTTGCGGCTGATCAGTCGGTCGTCCCGACTGGTCGTCACTCGCACCAGCGGCTGCCGACTCAACGGCGGGAGGCAGCGCAATGTCATCATCGGCCACCTGATGTGATGCGGCCGGTGGGGATGACTGGGACTCCGAACGGTGTGGTTGTGGTCCTTCCATTCGCGGACTTTCTGACATTGCTATCGAGGAAGCGATCTCATCGACGCCTTCGAGTATCCCGCGACGGCAAACGGCTTTCAATCTCCACGGAGGGCTGCAGGGCCGTTTGGCGACCGCTTCGGTATGCTACTGAAGCAGCCTCGCAAGTGATCTCGATTGGAATTGGCCACTTTTCTCACCGGGTGAAATGGATGCGACCGTCCTCACGCAGCGCGTGTTCCAGGACCGCTCGACTCAGTCGGCCGGCGATCCGGCAAGCTTGGCGGGATCGTCCTGACACTCGGCCTCAAAGTGGCCCAGCGATCGTTCGATGGCCTGTTCGATGTCAATCTCGTGCTTCGCACAATAGTGACGCAGGTCGGTCAGCAGATCGCACACCGACTCGTCCGTGGACTGTGCTGAGGAGGTTTTCTTGATGCGGTCGTAGGCTGCCAATGCGGCCCGTGCCGCGCGAATTCGCGGGTCCATGCGTTTCATGATTCCATCTCCTGGAGTGAACCGCTTGCAGCGGCTGGGCGGCTGGCCGAAACCAGCCGCGTTGTTGGTCCACTTAACATGCCAGTTGAGGGGCTTCTGCTTTCTGATGCGTACTTCGAGATGACATCTCCGTCAATCCGGTGATCATCCTGGCAGCCATCTGCTGAATCAGTCCCAGGGATAGGGTGAGGACGTCGACGTCTCCGTTGTAGAGCTGGATGTAGTCGGAACTGTGCGTTGTGCAGTCAAACCCAACGGCACGACAGACGGCGTACGAGACGGCTTCTGCTTCCGTCTCCTTCACCGTCTTCGACGCCTGCTTCCTCCGTTCAGCATCATGCATCCAGGCATGAGCCAGTTCGTGAGCCAGGACGGAGAATCGCTCGGCCGGTTCCAGACCTTCGCTGAGGACGATTGTCTGCCTGGCCGAGTAGCCTTTCACTCCTAGTGGCAGCGGCTCATATCGCAGCTCGATCTGTGAATCACGTACGAGGCATTCGAGGTCGTCGAGCAACTCGCGTGGCTCTCCCTTCACGCCAGCGAATTCAGGGAGGTCGTCTCCCTCCGTCTGGC
>CALJUK010000912.1 GCA_937975745.1 uncultured Planctomycetaceae bacterium
ACGCCTACACAAAGAATCCCACGCAGCACTTGCAATCCCCATGGCAGTCACCGGATGGATTTCGCTTCGCGCGGAACTCGCATCGGTGAAAGCCACCGAGAGCACGAATGCGTCAGTTGCGCTGTCATGGGTCGCGCCCAACCGTGCCGTACTCGAACGTCGCCGTGAATGACGTCACGATGCAAGCCCTCGCCCGGCAATCTCAGTATCCATCGCGGACGCGTTGCCGGCATCAATCCAGCATGTCGACGAAAAGCTGCGACGAGGTCGATGATCTCGACTCAAATGTAACGCCACTCTCGACTGCCGGTCGCGAAATGTCACTCGCGAACATTGTCTAGGTTCTGGATCGATAGTAAGCATACTCGACCTTTATCGCCGCATGCGACGAGACACTGACCATCCGATCGCCAAGCGAGCGACGAGAACTGCGCATTTTCCGGAAAGACAAGGAGTTGTCGTCCATTTTGACTGTTCCAGATTCTGACCTTACCGTCATCGGATGTTGATTCAACCAGACGACCATCAGGGGCAACCCGGCAAGCCGTAACCAGACCGCTGTGGCCTACCAACCGCGTTAACGGATTCAGTGTCTCGGTCTGCCACACGGTCATTTCTTTCTTGGAAGATGCTCCAACAATGCGATCGGATCCGGGACTGAAGCTGCACACGTTTGACGCACACTTTCTGGTGCATAACCGGGCAACCCTCGTCCTGCGTCGTGCATCCCACAGCACAATCTCGCTGCGTTGAGAATCCGGCAGGAGAGCAGCTTCAAGATCAATCTCAAAAACGCTCGGGGACTCTGCGTGACCTTCGGATGCGGCGTCTCCACTCCCGGTACGAGGTTCGTCCACTTCGGTCGCGTCCGTATCGCGAAACCCGGACAGGATCAGACGGCCGTCACATGAAAACTCACAGGAAATGAGGCCCAAGAACCTTTTGAAGAAGGGTTTGTATCGACCGAGGCCCGCTTTGTCCCAACTCACGAGCAACCACGGCGAGATGCATCCCCATGGGCCTCGCACCGGTCGACCGGTCTTCAACGACCAGCAACGAAGCATCCCGTCGTCGCCAGCGGCTATACAGGTGTCTCCATCGGGCGACACGGCACACGCCTGCGTGCGCCACGTCAGGAACCCAAGCGCGGCCGCGAACAGGAGGAATGCGGCCAATGCGACAAACGGTACAAGAAAGCCCCATTTGGCCATGCCGGGTTCAAGGAATAACCATCCAAAGGCAGCTCCTAGCAGCCCGATTACGGCGGCACCTGTCAAAACGCCAGTCATGAAAATCGCGATCTGAGCGATCCGTCCCACGGGAGGAATTCTCCGGCGACGAAACCGGCGCCTCCACATTCTTTCATGCACATCGTAAACAGACAGCCTGCGACCTGCTCTCTTCTGGCGCAATTCAGACCTTGAATGACCAATGATGATTGACCTTCCGTCCGGCGAATACGCACACGATTGTGGCTCAGGTACGAGCTGCTCGTGAATGAGCGTTCCGGTTTCGCCGTTCCAAATCTTCAATGAATCGTCAAGCGCAGTCGTCGTAGCGAAAGTTGTTCCGTCGGGTGAAAACGCACAATCGGTCACGACTCCCAACCACTCGCCAGGTTCTGCATCGGCCATCGCGGTATTCAGGTCCCAGACTTTGATCGTGCCGTCTTGGGCAGAGCAGACAAGGCGCGTTCCATCTGGAGAGAATCGGCAACGAGATACCGAGTCGCCGTGCAAACCAAGCTGAGCGACTTGGCGCTGAGCAACAAGGTCATAGACGTGCACACTCCCGAGACTGCTGCCAACCAGAAGTCGACCGTCCGATGAAAGAGACACAGACCGCGAGTTCAGTGAGCGATCAATGGTCATCTGGAGAAAGACGTCGAGCGACTCAGCGTCTCTTACTTCAATCGTTTGTCGGCGCGTCTTCACACCATCAGTGTCTTTGGATTTCGCCCATACGATGACAACGATCTCTTTACGTCCCGGGAACGCGTGGCACGTTTCGTATCTGTGGCCTCGCTGCCGAATCGAGATTCCCCCGCACTGTTCCAATCGTGGAAAGTCGAGCAGCATCGGATTTCCATCCTTGCAGGCAACAATCTTATCGCCGGTCGACGCGATTGAGACGAATTGTGTGGACCGGAATTTTTCCACCGGTTGTCCGCTGGCGGTGCTCCAAAACGTCAAGTATCCTTCGCCGGTGTAGCCGGAGAATCCTCCGGAGGACGTGACAAACTGTCTGCCGTTCGCGTGAAACACGACCTGGCGGGACTGTACCGTGCTGGGGACTTCATCCTTTTCACGTGTCAGTAACGGTCCCGTGCGTGCGTCCCGCTGACACACGTGGCGGGAGGGTTGGTGCTTCGACGCCGAAACCAGTCGACGGCCATCGGGGGAAAAGGCACAGGTGACAGGGACCTCATCCGGTTGTATGGTTAGCAGGGGACGACCTGTTGCGGCTTCCCAAATTCGAATCGACCGGTCGTGTGACACGGAAGCAATGCGGTTCCCGTCCGGTGAAACTGCGCAATCGGCGATTTCTTCAGAATGTGCTGCGATCGTCATCAGCAGCGATTTCGATCTGGTGGGCCTGTTGATCCATTCCAGCCAAGGTTCACCGAGCTGGCGACCATCAAGCAGTGCCCTGGCGGCCGACTTGACAAGCGACTGACCAGATACGTTCGCAGCGTGTTGCAGGGTCAGTTCGGGAAAACGAGCGAGAGTGGATACTTCATTTCGGACAAACCCTCCGAATTCGCTCAGAGATTCCGGCACAGGCTGCAGTTGATCTGTCATCCGTTCAAAATCTTCAACAAGCTCATAGGTCATCTTCGACGTGCATTTGGCCTTGATGAACTTGAGATCGCAGAGTGTTGCCGTCAGCGAAGTCCAGTCGCGTGCTCTTGTCTGGTGAAACGGCAGCTCGGAGAGCGCACGGACCGATTCGCCGCTCCAGCGCGCAGCTCCTGAAGGATTGAGAAGTCCGTCGAAATATGACGCCAATTCACGATGGGTTTCTGCTACCACCTCGTCCCGAGAGAGATACGCCGATTCGACCGCCTCGCGAAGCTGGCCGTGGTAGAAATCGAGCAACTCGCCACGGTTCATGAGATAGGGCGACAACAGCCGCCGCAGCGCGGCCACGTTTCCCTGCCGGTCGTCATCGCGAAGCGACGGATCAGTATCCCGGCTCCCGGGAGCGATCAATCCAGCCAGTTCGGACTCGGAGAGCCCGTGCCGGCTGACGCCGAGATACGAGACGAACCGGCGAACAAGGTCCGCCCCGATGAGATGTCCTTCTTTATCTCGAAATCCGGGATCGCACGACAGTCGCGTTGTCAGAATCCACTGGAATAGTTCTTGCACTGAGCCAGGTAGCTCCCGCACGCGCCCTGTAATCTCTTCGTAACTGCCCAAGGTCCGCAATTCTTCGAGGGCGACAAGCAGATAGAGCGGTATGCCCGCGGCAGGCTTGCGAAGCAGCAGTTGCAACTGCTCTCGATCAAACTGCTTTCGGTAGCGGTGCAGTACACCACGAACGATCGCCTCCGCGTCAACGGCACTTAACGACCTGAGTGCCACTTCACGAATCAATTCCCCGCGCTCCCGGAGCGCGTCGAGTGTGGCGTGCTCCAATGACGACACGATCACTCGGACGTTGTCTGGGAATTCCTGCGGCAGCCACTGCAGAAGGTGTGCATTGTCAGCCGCATCCATCTGATTCAATGCATCGATGATCAACACGACTCGCCTCGTCTCAGCAGCATGCTCGAGCCGTGACGCGAACTCGCCAATCAATGATCGAACATCAGTCGAGATTTCCTGCCGATCGCTGTCGGTTTCGGCAAGCTGGCGGCAAAGTCGGCGCAGCGTCCTGCGCAGATCGGTCGAGCCCGTACTGGCACCCACAAAATGCGGGATGACGAGCGCCGATTCGTTCTGTTCGGTTAAGTCAAGATAGAATTTTCCCAGGAGGGCCGACTTTCCTGAGCCGCTAACGCCGCTCAGCACAAGTATGTTCGGAGTCCCGTTGGCTTCGGTGAACGTGAACAGGTCCTCGAAGACCGGCTGCCGGCTGCCGACGACATACCGCTCCACACGTTCGGCGATGAAGGCTTCGATCGCCAAGTCTTCTGCTGAAAGCTCATCAACGGTCGCTGCAGTATGGCTGCCGAATTCATCTTCGATGCTTTGAAACAGTTCCTGAAAAACACGATCTCCGAATGCCTCGAGGCCAACGAAACGTCTTTGCTCGTCGTCCCAGTCGGCGGGATAGACGAACGGGTTGAGCCCTGCATCAATCACCTCACGTTTGAGTCTTGCGAGCTGCTCCTCTTCATCACTTCCAGGAAGCTCTCGGTATTCTCCTGGTACGGCCTCAATGATCGCAGACGTGGCTGCCGGGTCCCGAAAATAGAAGAAGTGGTAACCGTCGTCTTGGCTTTCGAGGGTTGCGTAGCGAATCTCATCCTCGGTAATCGAACGGCTCTCGCCTTCCGGCGTCCATCCGTAACGGCCGCCAAGCATGCAGAGGAATCGAGGCCGACATTCATCGACGATTTCGCGGCAAACTTCGAGCGCGTCCTGCTCGGATGTGACACCCCAGCGGAGGTCCACATCGACAAAGTGGATTCGCCGTTTCAACAGTTCTTGGCGGAGCAGGGGGAACACAAATCGGACGAGATGATCTCGCTCCGCCTGCATGTCCTTGAACGTCGACGAGATGAAGACGCGGACGGTTTTCCAGTAAGAGGGCATCA
>CALJUK010000913.1 GCA_937975745.1 uncultured Planctomycetaceae bacterium
AAAGAGAACCCGCCAGTCGAGTGACCGTCGACATGGGAACGACGTAACAGATTTGTTTAAAGGGACTTGGTGTGAAGGCTGCGTCATCCAGCAAATCTCGAAATCGAAGGAAAGCCCGCGCGCACCGTCGTCCGGAAGAAGGACGCCTGGAGATCTCATCGACCAGCCCACGAGGCCTGCTTGCGGGAAAATTGCCGGGGGGAACAATGAAAGCCCACTACTATCCGGCGGCGGCGCGGTGGCGGGGACGACCGTTCCCCCCAGTCGACTGGCGTTTCTGTGTGCCGTGCAACGTCACGTGGCCGTCCCCCAACGCCTCGGACAGTTCTCGCCTGAGTTGTGTATTGCACGAGACACGCCACTGCGAACTGGCCGAGAGAATGTACCGCAATCTCCGTTGCGGGTTGTCCTCGTCCAATGTGTCGACAACCAGCAGGACTTCCGATTTGCCGGGATGCCTCGCCAAGATGTCACGAACCCGTTCCATATCCTGCTCGGAGTGAACACCTCGCTGGAACTTGATGGCCAATTGCCGCGTGAACTCCTTGTCCGCCTGATCGAGCGTCAGCAGCTTGTCGACAATAACATTCGGTTCGCGACTGCGACGGTCGACCTTTCCCTGCACGAAGACGATTTCGTCGGCCTTCACCTGCTCACCCATTCGGGCGAACTCGTCCGGCCACATGATGCAGCGGACCACACCGTTGGCGTCTTCGAGATCGAAGTTCACGTAGCGGCTGTTGTTGTTGCGCGTCGGTTTTTTCGTGGTGGCTTTCTTGATGGACGAAATCATTCCCCCCAGGAGGACTTCCGACCGGTCTTCAATCTCCACCAGGTCGCGTGTAGCGTGGGTCGCATGCTGTTGAATCCGATCGGCGAATTCGGTGAGCGGATGCGACGTGAGATAGAAACCAAAGACTTCCTTCTCGAAGGCGAGCTGCTCGCGGTGCGACCAGGGGGGAACTTCCGGCAGAGAGATGTCCGCAGGACCGTCAGCGGACGTCTCGTCCGAATCGTCCCCGAACAGACTCTTCTGCCCGCGAGCTTTATCCTTCTGCTTGGAGACAGCCGCCCCGACAGCCCGCTCGGCCACCAGCTGGTGTTGAGCCCGTGTCGGTCCAAACGAATCGAGCGCACCTGCTTTGATGAGCGTCTCCAACGCCGCCTTGTTGAGCTGCTTCGGATCGACCCGCTCGGTGAGGTCAAAAATGTTTCGAAACGGCCCATTGGCTTCCCGCTCGGCAACGATGGCAGCCACCGCGTTTTCGCCGACCCCTTTGATCGCCCCCATTCCAAACGAGATGCCTTCCTCGACGACGCTAAACTCGACGTCCGACTTATTGACGTCCGGGGGCAAGACTCGAATCCTCATCCGGCGGCAATCGTCAATATGCTCCGAAATACGGTCCGAACTTTCCATCCCGCACGAGAGAAGTGCCGCCATAAACTCAAACGGGTAATGGGCCTTCAGGTAGGCCGTCTGGCAGGCGACGGCACCGT
>CALJUK010000914.1 GCA_937975745.1 uncultured Planctomycetaceae bacterium
CTTTAGCTTCATTCTAGAAGCAGAATGCCATGCGCGAAGCCGGGGCGCGAATATCCTGGCGACCGTAATCGGAGCAGGTGCCTCATGCGTCGGTAAGCGGGATGGTTCGGTCGATCTCCGTCAGGCGATGGTCAACGCGATTCGAGCTGCATTTCGGGATGCCGGTGTGGCTCCGGACCAGATTGGGCACATCAACGCCAATGCCAGTGGCGAACCGGAAGCGGACGCCGCCGAGGCTCAGGCAATTTTGGAAACCTTTGGTGATGCGGCCGCTAAAGTTCCTGTGACGGCCATCAAGAGCTTCGTGGGAAATGCCGGCTCGGGTTGTGGAACGATCGAACTGGCGGCATCCATTTGCGGCCTGGCTCACGGGGTGATTCCGCATACGCTCAACTTTGCCACTCCCGATCCCAAATGTCCGCTGGATGTGGTGCATGGCGAACCTCGTGCGGCGCAGAACAAAGTGTTCCTGAAGATCAGCTGCACGTCGCTGGGGCAGGCGAGTGCACTCGTCGTGAAGTGCGATTAGTTCGCACGTCATGCCAATTCTGCACGCTGGACAGGCTCCCCGAGAAACCTCCGGTTGCTGAGCCAGGAATGGCCGGCCCGCTGGCTGAGGCAGGGCCCTCGGCGACTCTCTGATCGACGCTCCGCAGCCGTCGGAGATGCCTCCAGATGGCGCCGCAGACCGAACGCGACGCGCGATCCCCGTTGGCATCGCTGAGCTGCGAAGGCTTGCGATCGGATGGAGCGGCCTTTACCGCTTGAAGACGCCGGACTGGTATTCGGCGGCCCGGTAAGCCCAGAGATGCTTGGATTCGCTCTTCAGCGTGGCCTGCAGTCCCTGTTTGGCCACATCCGGGTGGCCTTCCAGGTCGGCTCGTTGTGCGATAAAGAAGTTTGCTTCACACGACTGCATTGTGTTTCGCTGCGGATTGTCTTTGTCGATTTTCGACCGGAGTGCGTTCGAGTCGATGACACCTGCCAGAAAGCCCTCCACGGAGTCAACCCAGCCCCAGGCCTTCTGGTCGGCGGGAAGTTTTGCCCGGAGGTTGACACGCGCCGTTTCGAGTCCGAGCAAGCGTGCCTGCGAGAGAAACAGCCATGGCCCGATGATGGCAATTCCATCAGGGTCGAGCTGTCGGGCTTGCTGAAATGCCTGGACTGCCGCCTCGTACTGTCCCAACACGTAACGGGAGAAGCCGAGTGACGCGAAGGCGTTCGGGTCTTCCGGCTGCAAGCGAGTCATCGTTTCGAAGTCCGCCGCGGCTGCGGCTGCGTTCCCCTGCTGCAACCGGACGGCTGCCCGCATCGAAAGGGCCATTGGATTTTGCGGATCGTCGGTCAGCACATGGGTGAAGTCATTAGCTGCCGCTTCCAGGTTTCCCGTTTGCACCAGGCAGTATCCACGGTTCAGGTAGCCCATGGCAAACTCAGGCTGAACCTCGATGGCTCGGGTGAAGTCTGCAATGCCCGCCTCAAAGTCGCCGCCGCTCTGTAACATCATCCCCCGGGCGTTGTACACCATCGGCTCGTTCGGAAACTGTTGCACGGCGGAGTCGAGGGCCGCTTTTGCTGCCGCTTTGTCACCGGCCGCCAGGTGCGCGTCAGGCAACCCGAGTGCTGCTCCCAAGTGTGTCGGCAGAACCTTGAGAGCTGCCTGGTAGTCGGCCGCCGCCGCCTTCGGATCTTCCAGCATGAGGTTCGTCATGGCTCGCTGGTAATAGATGTTGGCTGTGGTCTCTGGCTTGAGATTGGGACGCTGCAACACCTGATTGGCGATCGTCAGGCTGGTTTTGGCGTGTTGCGGCTGCTGTTCGAGCGCTGCCAGGTTGGTCATACCGTAGAGGTAGGGCAGGTAGTAGTCGGCAGCGTCCGGTCCACCCAGTCCGATGGCAGATCGCGCGTCGGAGATACCAGCCCGCACTTCCTTCGGATCGCCCGTTTCGAGCCCTTTTTCGACTCGCGCACTGGCCCGCAGATAAAACGCCACGTGGTCTTGAGGGTTCTCAGCAATGACCGCCGATGTGAGTTGAATGGCCTTGTCGTGCTCCCCCGTTCGGTAGGCTTGGTCGGCTTCGTTCTTGCGGTCTTCGTGTGCCGGATTGACTTGGACATCGTCACCCAATGAGGGGATTAGCCGTCGTTGTGCGGCCACGTCGGCGGGCGAAATAGTCCAGAGCATGAGGCAAGTCAGGGAAATCAACTGCCAGAATCGCATGGTGTTTCTCCGTCCAGGCGGATTATTGAGTCCATTCGAGATAGTCAGGCGACAACATCGCGAATCGCCGCCTTGGTTGCAAGAGGAACCGGCAGAGGCTGCACGACGAAGTCGGGCGGGCCTATGCGCCGCCTCTGGGACGTCATTCGGCCTGGGGCGGGCGTCGTCCGCTCTGTTCGATCGTTCGCCGGTGTCAAAAAGCATCGGAGAAGACATGGACACATCGGAGATTTCACCCCGGCTGCTTGACAGACGAACTGGCTATCACTATCGTCAGAGCCAGTATATGAAAAACGTTACGACGGGCGGGGTGCGCATGGAGAATGCGTGTCGTGTTCTCCCCGTGGAGAATGCAGCCTCGGTCCCTCGTTCGTGTAGCGTTATGAAGTTATAATCGTTCTGCGGTGATAACTGTCTCTTTGTCGTGCGAGTTGTTGGGTGATTGGGCCTGGCGATCGCCTGCTGAGAGAATAGGTCGAGGGCGACGGATCGTCTTTGGCTGGTCTGGTGGTTTGCGGTCGACTGTCGGTTCCGCAACGGTTCTCGGGTCATGAGAGGTTTCCGATGGGGAATCCGACCATGTGAGCGTTCGAGAAAGACTTAGGCTGCGGCCTTTGGTGCCGAGTGTCGTTGGGGCGAGATGGCTCGTCTGGTCCTGGACGGCGCGCGGGTTGGTGGTGTGTGGATCGCCAATCCAAGAAAGTGGGACTTGCGCCCGCTTTTTTTGTTCGCTGGAGAGGTTGGCGATGTTTCGGTCGTAAATTGCGTTCAGGAAAAAAAAATTAGGCAGCGGTCGAGAACAGAATGAGCAGGCCTTGAGGGTTCTGCCGCCGGGTCACGGAGCCAGATTCGACGGTGGATGCAAGGCGGAGACAGCCCGGCTGGTGGCCCATCTGCGCGGGCGGGTCGAAAGGAATAGTATGAACGGCAGTGAGGTTCTGAGAATCGTTGACGCGATCCATCGCGATAAGAACATCGACAAGGAGATCGTGTTCGAGGGGATCTCTCAGGCGATCTTGTCGGCTGCGAAGCGTCATTTTGGCGAAGAGTCTGAGTTGGTCGTAAACATCGATCGTGAAAGTGGGCAGCCCTCGCTGACCTGTGATGGTGAAGATCTCGAGCCCGATGTGATCGGCGACCTGCTCGGCCGGATCGCGGCTCAGACTGCCAAGCAGGTGATGATTCAGAAAATTCGCGAGGCGGAGCGAGATTCACTTTACGACGAGTTTGTTGCCCTCAAGGGGATGAACGTCAATGGGACGATCACCCGCATGGAGGGGGGGACGGCAATTGTCAACTTGGGCAAAGTCGAGGGGTTGCTCCCGCGTAGTGAGCAGATTCCTGGCGAATCGCATCGCGTGAGTGAGCGTGTCCGCTGCATCGTGCTGGATGTTCGCAAGGCGGGCAGTCGGGTGAAAATCATTCTCTCGCGAACACATCCGGACTTGGTGCGGCGGTTGTTCGAGTTGGAGATTCCCGAGGTCGCCGAGCACATTATCGAAGTTCGCTCGCTGGCTCGTGAAGCAGGTTACCGTTCCAAGGTGGCCGTTTCCTGTATCGACAACAGTATCGACTGTGTCGGTGCCTGTGTCGGTGTGCGGGGGAGTCGGATCAAGAATATCGTTGACGAACTTGGAGGCGGACGGATCGACACGTTGCGGTGGAACGATTCGCTTCAGGTTCTGGTCCCGAACTCGTTGCAGCCAGCGGAAGTCGAAGACGTCATTTTGTGCCCAATGCTGGGCCGTGTCATCGTACTTGTTCGAGATGATCAGCTGTCGCTGGCAATCGGCAAAAAGGGGCAGAATGTCCGTCTGGCCAGTAAGCTGGTCGGCTGGGATATCGAGGTGATGACTCGCGACGAGTTGGACGATCAGTTGGATCGTTCGGTGGGCGCATTCTCGTCGATTCAGGATGTTACAGAAGAATTGGCCGAATCTCTGGTCTCGCAGGGTTTCTTTAGCTTCTACG
>CALJUK010000915.1 GCA_937975745.1 uncultured Planctomycetaceae bacterium
ACTCAGGTCGCCGGGGTTCTCGCCCGTCTTTTCGGGCTGATGAATCCAGTCTCCCAGCAATAGGGCACCGGTTCGCAACTGGTCGAGGTATAGCGCGAAGACGGATGCATCCTCCAGAAGTGTCGTTCGTAGCTGGCAGAGAATTTCGCCTTCGTCAAACTTGTCGTCGACAGTGTGAATTGTGACGCCCGATTCGCGAATCTGGTATTGGGCCGCGCGGAACAGCGGATCGGGACCGCGGAGTGCCGGCAAAAGGCTGGGATGCACGTTGACGCAGGCGGTCTTGGCAATCCGTCGGACATCCGCACCGATCCACTGGTTGAAATAGCAGGAGGCGATGTAATCCGGTTGGAGTTCGGTCAGCCAGGCCAGTGTTCCCGGGTCGTTCACGTCGGTCACCATCTTGACGCGTCCCTTCCCGGTGGGAAGGCCTGTCGGTTTTCCCCGCAATCGCAGGTGCGCCCAACCAATATTACCGACAAGAATGTTGTAGCGTGTGTAGGTCCAGCCCATGCGGCGAATGGCTGTCCGAAGCGTCGCGATGAGCCCCTGATTCTTGTAGACGCGGTTCGTCAAGGCCACGCCGACCATGTCGACATGAGGATGATCCGCCAGCTCGTTGATGACTGCGGCGCCGTACAATGAAGGGGATGTCAGCAGGACCAGTCGCGGCGGTCGATCGGGCGTGTTCATTTGCGGATCTCGCGCGGCGGGAAGAAAACGGAGAACAGTCGGCGGATCAGGAACCGTTCCATCGGCCGAGCCCCCTTGATGTACAGACTCAAAGGCTTTTGAAAACAGCTGAATTTTTGATGTTTGAAGTCGTCGGCACTCTGCCCAACCTGGATTTTAGCCGAGCCCGAGCGGAAGGCCGCATCGATCGCATGAAAAAACAGATTGAAGTACAAGTCGTATTCGGAGTTCAGCCGATGATTGACCCCGACAAACATCTGGTGGTAGGACTCCGGTGAGTATAACGACGCCGCAAATGCCGTCACGTGACCGCCTCGTTCCACGAACGTGAATCGCGAATTCTCGGGAAGTTGCCGCGCCAACTGGCGGAAAAACTCTGGCGTAAGACGTTCAAACTTGACCTCAGCCCGATTGAAGACCGACTCGTACAGTTGATGGACTTCGTCGGTGTAGCTCTCGTCGACACCTTCTCCGCCCCACAACTGTCGCACGGTCATGCCGCTGGCGGCAAACTTCTTTTGCGAACGCGTGATCGGGCTGCGACGTTTGGATTTGAGAGATGCCAGCTATGCATCAAATCTGCCGAACTGTGGGTCGGTGCAGTTCATCGGCAGACTGTCGGCCCGCTGGTACCCAAGATCCTCCAGCGACTGAAAACGCGTCGTCTCGGTGGCGGAGAACTCTTTGCACACAATGACCTTGGCGCGATGATCGCGGGCCAATTGCATCAATGCCGTATCGAGCAGGCGGAGTGCCTCCCGAACGTCGACGTCGGGTGAAAGCCGCAGATGGCTTTGGCCGGCAGAGACAGGCAGTCCACATAACGCCACATTGACGAAGACCAGAAAGGGAAGGACGGAGCCGATAACCTTCACGACCGACCGTGAGGGACCCTCGGCCAGGAGCGATCCATCGACACGGTATGTCGACAGACACGCGCAACCAACAGGTCTCCGATTCTCGTCGTAAAAGACGACATGGCGAAAACGGGTGTCGGCCTGCATCGAGAGCTCAACGGCGCGGATGAAACCCCGCGACATGAACATGTCGTGAGGGTTTGCGACGGCCGCTTCCCAATGACCGGCCGGGACGGCATCAATCGAATCGAACTGTTCGAGACGGAGAGTCATTGGGGAGGGAACTGGCTTGATTCGGCTCGAACGTTTGTGGCACGCGAACCTTCGTGTCGGCCGACGGTCGTTCTGCCCACGACTTCATCGGTTAGATTCAGTGCGTAGTCGAACTCGCTGCAGCTGGTCTCTAACGCTCGAAGGACTGTCTCGACTTCCGTTTCGGTAATCGACAGTGGCGGTTGAATCCGGAGCACAAGCGGATTGGATCGGGCTGGCTGGGCATAAATGCCGTGTACTTCCGACAGAGATTGCAACGCAAACAGAATCGGAAGCGTTTCCAACAACCGCCCCATTTCAGGCGTGGCAAACTCGGCCAGGGGGCTATTGGCCAGTCCCTGCCAATGATTTCGCGTTCGTGACGGGAGTGGCTCAAACTCGAGCCCCAGCATCAATCCGCGGCCACGAACTCTCTTCAGACAATGATGTTTGCGACAGAGTTCCATCAATCCGTCGATGAACTGCGTGCTCCGCTGTCGGACGTTCTGGAGCAGTTCCGGATCGGCCAGACTTTGCAGGGCAGCCAGACCAGCTGCACAGGCCAGACTACCGCCGGCAAAGGTGCTGCTGTGCAGTGTAAACTTTTCGAGCGAGCCATACGCCGCCTGCCAGATCTCCCGGCGACAGAGCATTGCCCCAATTGGCAGAAGGCCGCCTCCCAGCGACTTGGCCAGCATCATCACGTCCGGTTCCAGCTCTTCCTCTTCCGACGCGAACAACCAGCCTGTCCGTCCCATGCCTGTCTGAATTTCGTCCAGCAGGAACAACACACCAGCTTCACGACAGATCGCTTGCACCGACTGCAGGTAGCCCTCGGGAGGAACGACCATCCCGCCTTCGCCTTGCACTGGCTCGACGATGAAGGCTGCGTATTTTCCGGTTGCCAGCGAGCGTTCCAGTGCCTCCCCATCACCAAACGGGATGAAATCGCATTCAGGGACCAACGGGCGGAACGGCTGCTGGTAACGCGGATTTCCTGTGACCGACAAGGCCCCTAACGTCTTGCCGTGGTAGGCACGTTCGCAGGCGAGAATGCCGGCCTTGCCTGTGGCGGCACGGGCGAGTTTGAGTGCGGCCTCGACTGCTTCGGTGCCACTGTTGGCGAAGGTGACCAACTCCAATCCGGCCGGACTGGCGTCGACCAAAGCTTCGGCCAATGCGGCGGACCAGGGATTGACGGCTGCCTGCACAAATCCGGGAGCTTGGGTCTTAAGCGCTTCTTCGATCGCGCGGCGGACGGCGGGCGGATTATGGCCGAGGTTGACCGAACCGAAACCGGCAACCAGGTCGAGATACCGGTTATCGTCAATATCCCACAGGTAGTTTCCTTCGCCCCGCACGAACGTTTTGACGAGCCCCTGATTCTGCCCCAAAGCCGGATTCTGGCTGAGGGCCGCCAGCACCGGGTTGAGTGTCCGGGCACATTGTTCGATGGCACGGTCTGGATTCACACCTGGCGGACGAGTTCCGCCGTGAGAGTTGACCCGCTGAGGTGGGCTGGTGCGGTTTCTGTTCCGGCGGGAAAGCTGCTTCCGAAACGCGGTCAACTGGCTCGGTTGAACCGGGTAGCCGAACGAGCGGAGCGTGTTAAAGCCGAAACCATGCCGCCTCGCAATTTCGCCAATCTCGTGGATTCCGTCGATCGACAGATTGCGGCCGATGGAGAACGACTCGGGCCGATTTTCGAGCGCCAACGTCATCGTCTCACCGAGGCAACTGGGAACCATCCCATGCTGGAACCACAGAAACGTACTCTCACGGGGAGTCCGGTCTGGGATGCAGGAGAGCCCCCCAGTGAGAATCAGGACATCGTCACGGATGGCGTCGTGTACGGAAACAGCGTATGGCACGGTGGCAGCCGGATCAGTAGAGGAGGACAGCAACGCCGACGGCCCGATAGAGCCACGG
>CALJUK010000916.1 GCA_937975745.1 uncultured Planctomycetaceae bacterium
CTGCGAGACCTCATTTTGCAGCGCGCGATATCTTTCGCCGGGGGATTCGGGCAGCGATGCCGTGTCCGTCGATTTCTGGGGAGCCCTTGTTCGAGGACTTGCGCCGTCAGCTGGCGTCATCGAGGCCTGAACGGCAGTAGAGGGCGTCTGCTGGCGAGCCTGCGCGGGAGGCCCGTCAGCCGAGGGAATGACGATGACGCCCTGACACTTCGGGCAGCGTGTCCGTTTGCCGGCGTGCTCTGGTTTGACCCGAAATGCCGCTCCGCAGCGGTCACACTTGAAGGCTGCACTCACCCATTAGTCCTTTGCTGTACAAGTCGTGTTCAAACGAGGGTACAGAGTCTAACGGGCAGTGTACAGAATGTTCCAGTCGAAAATTCGAACAGAGTTGCGCTGACCGGGCAAGACAGGTTCAGCCGGCATCGCGGACCCCGTTACTTCCCGCTGCCTGTCGATTTCACGGGAGCAGAATCGGCCGGAGGAGCAGCATCGCCACTCACCAGTAACTCGGGCTGGTCGAGGAACATGTAGTGGCCGTGGTCGGCTGTCACGATCATGACTGATTCGCTCCAGTTGCTATGCGCATTGACCCAGTCGGTGATCGTTCGGACGGCGTCGTCACCGCTGATGACGGCTCCGGCAGAGTTGTCCAGGTTGTCGTCGTGATTGGCCCAGTCGACATCGCCGGCTTCCACCATCAGCCAGAAGCCACGCGGGTTCTGTTGGAGGACCCGGAGTGCCGCGGCCGTCATTTCCTGGAGTGTGGGGTTTTCGTCCAGATCGGCCGGTGTGTATGTCTCGGCCATGTTCTTCACTCCGACGGTCGGGTTGTAGTCGCCGTCCGCGGTGCGGAAGGGCAAATGCCCCTTGTAGCGCCCCGTTCCGAAATAGCCGAGAAGACGTGTCCCCTGTTCGACCGCTTTGCTGGCGGCCTGATCCAAAACCGTTCCTCCGTCCTGGCCGGCAGTCCGTGTTGCGACGATGTAGCGGCCGCCGTTACGGACATCGACAGCCTCGCGGTCTTGATCGGTCAGATAGATGTTCCCTGGAACAAAGTTGGCCCCCTGTCCGCTGCCCGATTTGGATTCCACTCCCCACCCGCAACCGATCAACACGTCGACACCAGGAAGTGGATTCTCCGGATGCGAGATGGAGGGACGGCCAATGAGATCGCGGGTGAGATCCTGGTAATCGCCGCGGTTAACGTTGTGGGCGTAGGCCGAAGCGGGTGTTGCGTGGCTGACTGGGACGGATGTGACGACACCAACCGACAGACCGTTCTGCTGAGCGTCGTGGGCGACCGTCCGAAGTTGTTGGCCGTTGTGATCGACGTTCACCGCGCTGTTGTAAGTCTTGACGCCTGAGCACAGCGCGGTCGCCGTGGCTGACGAATCGGGGATGCAGTGGGCGGCGGACTTCTCTTCCGGTTTTGCAATGAGGTAGCCGTTGTCCGTTCCGGGAGTCCAGGGATTCGGTCCGCCTAGCTGCGCGTTGTAGCCGCCAGGCAGCGATGTCGGACTGATCTGAGCAGTCTGCATATTGACATCTGTGATGGCCGTATTCGACCACGCATTCACCACGACGGCACCAAACTGTGTTGTGCCGTTGGCTGTCTCGTCCTGAATGTGCAGACCGGTTCCGCGCCCGGCAGAGTACGCGACGCGGTCCAGCTTGGCGATCGATGCGAGTCGAGTGGTTTGCCAGTCCATCCCGTCGAAGACGACCAGGAAGACATACTTTCGGCCGTTGGCGAACGCGGCCCGCTGCAGCGCAGCCAATTGAGTCTGGTCGCCATACTCGGCAGACGGATTGAGCGTACCTTCAGGAACCCGCCCGTACAGTTTCTGCAGTGGCTCTTCACTACGGTAAGGGCTGTTCACACCCAGGTACGACTCCAGATCGACCCCTGCTCCGCCTCCTTTGGTTCCGAATGTGTAGACCGGAATCAGGCGGTTTGAATGAGTGGTCCAGCCGGTGTATTTGTCGGCATTCGATCCCCAATGCGCAACCGGGCTCTTATCGAGAGTGATGGCAGCCGACTGAACCGAGCGGAAAATGTCTTCGGCGCACGCCGAGGGTTGACCGAGTCCAGCTACTCCAATGCCCATCCCGACAGTCACTGCAAGCGACGTTCGGACGATTCGGTAAGCGGTGGACGGCCCCTGTTGAGGAGGGAAGCAGGGACGCGCGGCGCGGACCGACGGCCGCAACAAACTGTGGAAGGTCGCGGACATGGCGGGTGTCTCCGGTGGCATTCGCGGGGGTGGGTTATCTTCCGCATCCGCCAATGGGGACACGGAGGATTCATCTTTCCGCAAACCTACCGGAATGTCAAACCGCGAAGTCCAGGACTTTGGTCGAATGTCCTAAGCAACACGTGGGCTGGCTGTTTTGCGAACCCGACACGAAACATGCTGTTGGCACGTTGCGGCCACACGGGGCGCGGGTGGCGACAGACTGCCGAGACGCTCTCGAACCAGAGTTCGTTCTGGGACCAGCGTTAGAAGAGCGGTTGCTGAGTTGTGGCCGTTTCACCAGACAGGGTATTCCGGTCGTCGAAGGCCTTCTTCAGCCGCGCAACGGAGTACAGCCGGATAACCTTGTTGCGGTATGTCAGCCGACCTTGTTCGTCCCGACCGAGGCGGGCGGACACTTCGTCCGTTGCCAAGCCGGCATACAGCCCGGCGAATGTTTCGGGGTCGACTCCGCGGCCTGACTCCAAGTCTTCCACGGCATCCAGTCCGCCTGTCGTCACGGCGAAGGTGTTGATCCCCTGTGTCGCGGCATTATAGCGGCCGTCCTGACGCAACGCGGCGACGGCAGCCCGCAACGATTCAACGGCGGTTTGAACCTGCTTGACTGCTTCTTCCGACAACTCGTCGGTAATCAGTTTTGGCGTTTCCTGCTGAGCGGCGTCCTGGGCCTGGAGTTGTGGGACCTCCAGCAGATGGGAGCGTCCAAGCATGTATCCGCCGACCAGCAACCCCACGGCTGCGAAGAACTGTTTACGATCGAGAGACATGTTCGGCTCCGTATTCGTCAGAAGTGACGCACACCGTCCGGGATGCTGCTCAGGTGCACCGACACCGAACGCGGCGCAGTCTGTCCGCCTTAGAGCAATCGGCAAGCTGCGAGCCACGATCAAACTTGTCGCGCACGGGGCGAAGTACCGGACTAACTACTTCAATCGTGACGATCGTTCCCACCGTCTGCAAGAAGAGTTTCGTGGCAGCACGCCAGACGGTGTCGTGCGAATTCGATCAACAGCCAGATTTCGCCGAACCACCCGCGACGAATCAGACGATCGGTTACGCGGCCTTGTCGTGCTTGCGAACCTGTTGCTGCAGGCGGACTGTCTGCTTGGTGGTCGGAATTCTGGCTTGCACGTCCTTCCGATTCGACTGACCGACATAGAAACTGAAGAACATCGTCAGGCCAGCTGCAGAGAGGGCGGCAACGCAACCCAATAAGGCGATTTGGTCGTCAGAGAGACTGCGGAAGATTTCCAACACGGTAGATTCCTCGACTGAAGCCGCAACGCCGAGAACGAACGCACTCGCGCCCGGACGCGACGAAACAAGGCGGTATCGACACTTCTGCGGTCGTCGTCGTCCTGAAATCCGCCTCGTGGAGGCAACGCAGCCGACAACCGCTTCCCGAAAACTGGTTTTAGTGTCGACCTCCAGCGGACCTTCCCTGAACCGAGTCCAGTTCCGTTTCGCAAGCGCTCCCCATCGCGGCCGCCATTTGTGCTGGCTGGGCGGAATAGTTTGTGTTTAGCGCGGTGCCAGTTCCCTAGTCAGGAGGAAAGAATGTGAAAATGGGGTGATTGGGGGCCGTGCTCGAAGATTCTCGATTCCGCCGGTGGGATGGGGCGAATTGTCGTGACCTCACGTCCGGTCTGGCCTCGTCGGGACTGCGGCTGAAGTCAGCTTGACCTGAAGGCCCAGTTTCCTCTAGAAGCGCCGCCGATGTGTCGAATTCCACCCCGAATCGAACCGTTGGAACGGACTCTGTCGAGGGCTCGGGTGGCGAGCGAGACAGCGAGACAGCGAGACAGCGAGACAGCGAGACAGCGAGACAGCGAGACAGCGGCAGGGAGGCGATTGGAGCGGAGATGCGGTTGCTGCAGCGCTACATTCTGGGCGAACTCCTCCGGGTGTTCACGCTCGTCCTCTCGGCGCTGACCGTGCTGCTGCTGTTTGTCGGTGTCTTCCGGGAGATGACCGAAAAGGGACTGGGGCCCGACCAGGCCCTGCAGATTCTGCCCTACGTGGCCCCGAGCCTGCTCCCCTTCACGATTCCAGCGACCTACCTGCTGACGGTCTGCGTTGTCTACGGACGGATGTCGGCCGATCAGGAGATCACCGCGGCGCGGGCCGCGGGGGTCAATATTCTTTCGTTGATTTGGCCGTCATTCTTCCTCGGCGGCATTCTGAGTGTCCTTTCGTTCGCCATGACCGATCGCGCGATGCCCTGGGCGGTTCAAAATATTCAACGCACAATTGCCGCCGCAATGGAAGACATTTTCCTCGACACGCTCCGGACGCAGAACTTCTTCATCGATCCCAACCACGGAATCGAAATCACGGTGATGGGGGTCCAGGATCGCAAACTATTGTTGCCCACATTCCGTTATGCACCCAGTGGCAAATCGCCCGTCACCGTTCAGGCAGAGTCGGCCACGCTCGACTTCGACCCGCAACGGGGCGAGGTTGTTCTGCACCTGGTCCAGGGGCACATTGACGTCCCTGGTCAGCGACATGTGACTTTCGAGCGGGAAGACCGTGCCGTCCCCTTTCCTGTCAGTATGCAGTCCAACAAGCCCCAGCACAGGAGCTTCGAAGACATTGATGCCGAACTGGCCAACATGGAACGGAACCGTATCGAGAAAGAAGTTCGCCGAGACGCCGAAATTGCCATGGCCTTCGCTCTCGGGGACTTCGAACGCTTCCACCAGAACGAGTTCGAACAGTTCTCCGGCCGCGAGTTGTACGACGCCTCGCACGCGGCTCGCCTGAAGACCGAACTGAACAATCGTGTCGCCATGTCATTCAGTTGCCTGTTCTTCGTCTTCCTGGGGAGTCCGTTCTCGATCCTCCAGGCACGACGCGAATTCCTGACGAATTTCTTTCTCTGTTTTCTCCCCATCCTCTTGGTCTACTACCCGGTCGTCCTGCTGATGCAGAGTCTCTCCAAAGAGCAGATGATTGACCCCCGCTGGGCCATGTGGGTCGGCAACGCCCTCATCGGGATTGCCGCGGCCGCCGTCCTGCGAAAGCTGATGCGGACCTGACCGCCAGTTTTCGCTACGGTTGGATTGGAGCGAGAAGGCCGTGATGAAATAGACCGTCGATGGCCGCTTGGGCACTCCACTCAGCCGAGC
>CALJUK010000917.1 GCA_937975745.1 uncultured Planctomycetaceae bacterium
TCAACGAATGCAGCAGGCTGATTTCTTCGTACGTCCGGGAGATCTCACTGGAAAGATACTCCGCCTCGCCGGCCAGCGCAGCCTCGCGCTCCGACGACTCCATCATGTTCCATCCCAATGACAGCAGTGCCTCGACCGTTGGACGTGTTCCGTAGGGCTGCCGCTTCAGCCAGCTTTCCAGTTGGTCTCTGCTCCAGCCCCGTTCCGCGGCGGCCAGGACGACTTCCTGCGGTCTCTCGCCGAGGTCCGTGACCTGCCAGCCCACCGCTGCATACCGTGGTGCCGCCGTCGATGGCAGCGCAATGCCGAAGTACGTGATGTTCCCGGCGACCTGATGCAGCGGAGCCGTGGTCTGCGACAGTTCTTCCGCCAGTCTGCGGGGCAATCCCAGAGCCAGCTCGCTGGATTCGACGAGCAACGGCTGCCGTGCCGAGAGGTCCATGCAAACCAATGGAAGCCGCGTCAAAGCCGCCAGCATGCGGGTCTGCTGAACGGCCTGCTTCGCTTCCTCGCCGAGCGGGACCGAGGCGTTTCTTTCACCGCATTGCGAGTCATTCGCAGCAAGTTGAGAGAGAGTTGCCGACATTTTCCACGATTCCAGCTGAGACCCAGTGGACACAACGCCCGAAAACGTAGGCCGTGTTTGATGTGTATGCAAATCGCTTCACATCCGGACAATGTCCTGGAATTCATCTCGGCGCGCATTGTGACGATTGGAACAACTGATTAGGACCACGGTGAACACAATTTTGCAGGAAGGACCGACTGGTCGCTGCATCCCCCTCGGACGGCAAGATCGATCTGACCGGGCGAATCGTCACGGAACGCAGAAACTCTGCCCGAAGTGGCGGGACAATCGGGCGAGTCGCCCGGCGCAGGCAACCGGATTACGCGTCAGGATCCACCCGATTGCGGTAGCGGTTGCTGGCCCGCTCCAGAGCGCGGCGTTCAGAATCGGTCAGAGAAGACTGACCCGATGAATGCAGCTTCGCCAGGATCTCGTCCAAGCGACGGTCGTCCTCTGCGTCGAGTTCCATCTGCCGCTGTAGACGTCGTTGCTTACGCCGTTCGAGCCAGGCACCCAGCAGGCCCTTCCCTTTCGGCGACGGACGTTTCGACGCATGGGAAGAGCGTTCCAGGCTGGTGTAGCCTTCCGAAAAGTCGTAGCCCAGGAACGAATCGTCGAATGGCTCGGAGGACTGCATCTGATACGTTTCCTGCACATTCAGCAGCGCCACGATGGCACCGAAGAATACGAGTGCCGCCGAATCTGCAATCAGACCTCCCAGCATCAACGCGAATGCCACGAAAAAGCCGACCCGGACGTAGACTTCACGCACAATCCGGCCGTCCCACCAGACCGACAGAGTCGTCAGCAACATTTGACCGCCGTCAAGCGGGTGGACCGGAATCAAGTTAATGATCAACTGCAGAAAGCTGGCCTTGAACAGCAGCACAAACACGTCGGAAACCACCCGGTCGGACAACGTGACCTGGGGGAAATCAAGCGGATTGAGCGCAGTGGGCAGGTGACCCGAGACAACGACCGGCCAGAGTACCGTCAGGCAGATCACCAGATTCACCAGCGGACCTGCGCCCGATGTAAACAGTCGGCTGCGCACATTGGGCGCCGGCTGCACAACCGCCAGTCCCCCCAACGGCCACAACATGATTTCGTCGGCAAAACCGCCGGTCTGACGTGCCGCCACAACATGGCCGAATTCGTGCGCGACCACACACGCAAACCACAACAGCGCAAAAACCGCCCCCACCTGCCATGGCTGGATCTGCAGCATCATCACCAGCAGGATCAGCGGGAAGAAATAGCTGATCCGCACCTGGGTCGAGTACCAGGTGCCGATAGAAAATGACCAGTAGATTGGGTTGCGATCGCCGTTCATAGCATTTGCCGACGCCGGACAGCGCTCGAAGCCTGCCTTCGAGCCGCTGAGATGACTTACTCGATCATACCGGCCTCGAAAACGGTCGGCAATCGCGACATCGCGTTCGATTCCAGTCAATCCGCCAGCATTTCCGAGAGTCCCGCTGCCAATTGCCGCAGAATTTGAGCGGAATCACTCTCCAGCCCGAAAGTCTCCGCTCGAGAGATCGCCACCACGCCCCGGATCCGGCCGCCCGTCCGTATCGGCATCGCCAGTGACTGCTGCGACTCGAAGCGGACCAGCCAGTTCGCTGAACCCGCCAAACCGGTCTCCTGAGGATCAAGACGCCCGATCGTCGGCTCTGCAGTGACGGCAGCCTTGACTATTCCATAGCCAGTCTGTTCTAGCCCCAACGAACGTGTCAGCGCGCGAAATTCGACCTGCGTTTCAACGGGCATATCGGCGACCGCCTCGAAACCGAGTTGGCAGAGCAGACCGTCCTGCACCCGCCACAGGCCCGCCGCCCGGCTGTCTGTGACGGCCAAGAGTCGTCCCAGCGCAGACCGAACGGCCACCTCGTCTCGGCCGGCAGCGCGAAACTGTTCAACGAGACCCTCCACAGAGCCTGCCGCCATTTGTTCATTCAAGATTCCAGCCCTCGTCTGCTTGTTGTCTCGCCTCAATTTGGGACACGGACGACCACATCGTCCGGCCGGGGACTCAGTTCCGGCTTGTCCTCGTCACCGAATCCACCATCGTCCCTGCGATTGCGGCCCACGCCATACACCACACAGCCGTCGTTTGTTCTGCGATAGAACAGGGGCTTGCCCGTTACGGCATCCAGCGGAACGCTCGACAGATACAGGGGCACCAGCCGATCCATGGATTCCGGAAATTCGGAGTGCTCAAACTGATACAGCCTCAGGGCAAATGCGGTTCGCATCGTTTCCAGCCGACTGGCAGAGATTCGGTCCGCCAGGACGGACGTGGCAATTGCGGGCGCCAAATACGCACTAACCACTTCCCCGGCCGATTCGCCCAGGGCCCGGCTTGTGGTCCCCGATAGAATGACCGTCCCCAGGAAGCGGTTGCGACGCAGAATGTCCCCCCGTTCCGCCTCCAGCCGTCGGAACTCCGCCAACTGCTTTGCAGGATCAGACTCCCGCGCCACTTCGACGAGTTGATCGTAGCGTTCATTGGCCCGTTTCATCGCGACATTCCAGTCAGCACCGGCCGCCTTTCCATTCGCCACCAGGTTGCCAACATCCTGCAAGATCGACGACGTGGGCTTTGATCCGCTCGGCCTCAGCCTCCCGTACCCGAAGAACCAGCGGTGAATCTCGTCCACTCCCTGCTCGGCAATTTCCTGAACCGCATCGAGTCCAGCGTACCGCTCTCCGAAATCGATTTTGTTGGCTGTTGACCCGACGGGTTTGAGCGCCATGAGGTCACCAAGGTATCGGCGTGCTTCTTCGACGGTCAGCCGTTCCGAGGCGATGATCGAACACTCGCCCTTCCAAGCGTTGGCGTCCATGGCAATGCCCACCAGTCCTTCGAGGACCGTGTATCCCCCCTGATCGACATGCCGCGCCATGCGACGAATGGCCTGCAAATCGCTCCACGCAGTGTCGAGTTCTCCCTGCCGAATCCGAAACATCACTCGGGCCAGCAGGGCAACTGCCACTCTCCGTTGAGTTTGAGCCGACGGGAGTTGCACATCCAGGAGTCGGGGCCCTTTCGCAGGTGTCTTGGCGTTTGCCGGAAGATACGGGGAGTAATGCCTCGGCCGTCGCGATCCTTCGACAATTGTGTCGAGCTGATCGTCGATCTCCTCCAGCCAGCGGCCCGCCCGGGGGTTGTCTTCTGGCCCCCACGGGGCCGAGACAAGTCGGTTCTCTTCTTTCTGAAGCTCTTCGCTCGGAACACGAAGTTCCTTCTCCGAACAAATCATCGCCCGATTCAAATCCGGATTCTCTTCGCAAATGACAAAACCCTGGTAGTCGAGGAGATAGTCTCCATCACACGGCAGTTCGTCGATCCCCAACATCCGGTGGTATTCGGCCCGGTGTTCGGGTTGGATTGGGTGCGGCCCGACGACCCTACGGAGAACCACTTCGAAGTTGTTCTCTGCCGTCACACCGGTTGCGAGCTGATCGTTGATCGCCCGCAGATAGTCCACGTATCCCTGGGCATCAAGCGGACCGGTGATGCGCGTGGTCTCTTCGGAAATTGTAATCGCGGTCTGTGGCCCGCCCTTCGGTCCAGCGTTAGTCCAAAAGTGAACTACACACAGCGCAGCCAACAGCACGAGAGCCGCAAGGACGATCGACCGGTAATTTCTGACATTCGCGGCGGGCTTGTCCGACATGGCCGATCTCCACGGGACAGAAGGGCGCGTCCCTCCTCATCCTATCGGTCGAAACGTTGGCTCGCCACACGCGTTGGGCGACGACGCCTGGCGGAATCGACGAGCTCTGAGCGGTTTTCGGGCGGACAAATGGACCGGATGACTCAATATTCGAGCGACGCATCACAAGTTGCTGGAACAAATTGGGGGGGATTTTCCGTCGAAAGGATAGACCCGTTGCGTACTCACAGAAAGCACACAGGCAAACGGCGGGGTTGTCACTGGTCGCTGGAATACGAAAGATGATATGCTGCGGCGGGGATTGCGCCGTCTCTGCACAGACTGGATTTCTCCGGGCCTCAACCGCAGCATCAGCGGACGCTGAGTTCCCATCCAATGGCACTGCAACAAGTGTCATACAATAACCACGTCACCATCAGACTTCGTTGTCGCGGGCGCGATTTGTCCACTTCGAATGGACAGTCTGCGGCAGAGGAAACGAGCAGCCCTCACGCTGCAGACTACTTCAGTCAACTTGCAATCGCACGCCTGACAAGGCGGGAGGTCGTTTATGGATTTGCCAACATGCCCCTCCTGCGGGCAATCAGTTATCGATGACGATGCGGAGGTTTGCCCGTTCTGCGGGTCCTCCATGTCGGCCAAGCCGGGGCGAGAATCCAAAGTCGCACCGCAAACGGCCGCGGCACCGGTGGCCACCAAGCCAGCCAAGGCGACAGAGAAGCCGGCAGAGGACGACCCTTTTGCAACCGATACGAACGCCCAAAAGGCGCCGGCCCGCTGTCTCGGCAGACCCCGCAAGGGATGCCCCCACCGCGCTGTCTGCCCGACGCGCGGAGCAGCAGCGAGT
>CALJUK010000918.1 GCA_937975745.1 uncultured Planctomycetaceae bacterium
GCGAGGCAGACCGGGAATGTAAATTGAAATCCACTTTCTGCCTTCTGACGCAGGCCGAATTCGACGAAGTACTCAGCCGGATCGGAGAGAAAGACAACCGGTCCGAGCTGAATCGCTTGGATCTCGACGCGGGCAATCGGCTCGACCTTCAGGCGGGCGTCGAGCAGGACGGTCTCTTTCGCGAATGTCCATTCGGTTGTCCCGACCACCCGTGGATCCTGGGCGACGATCTCGAAGGCCTGTTGAACGTGCTCCGGACTGGGAACACGCCGCGGGATGTCGAGCATCACCGAACGGCTGGCGATCGGAGACAGTGCGCCACGGGGCATTTTCAGCAACGCCTTGACTGCCTCGGCACCGACGGAGCCGCCCACGATCCGGGCGGCGTCCTCACCCCGGGGAAGTGCAAACGGGCTGAGGTTGTCGACCTGCGTGACGTCACCACTGGGAGCCGCCTGAAACACGACAACAACATCGTCACCAAAGACGCCACGGACGGCCCGTTCGATGTAATAGATGTAGTTGGCCGAGATACCCCCCGGATTGGTGGTGGCGTGACAGGCGAAGTTCACGATGCAGCCGATCAGTTCTCCCGACTCGTTCCAGGCCCCCAACACGAGGACTTCCGGATCGATCGGCCCAGCAGGCTCGATGATGTTGGGGTTTCCCTGTCGCGGGTGTGTTTCGCTCCGGCCGCTTCGCATCCGGAACCGGGGATTGAACGAGACTTCCGCCTCGTGCCCACGGCCCATACCGCACGCCGAAGGAGCCTTCTTCGCATCCGCGTCCACAACGGCATCGACGATGGCCTTCTCGACAATTTTCAGATACTTGGGATCGGCGCAGGATGACTTTTCGTAGGCCAGTTCCTGTACCAGATCGGAGGCGTGATCGAAGTCGCCGGGAAGAATCATTCCGATGGGACCGGACGAGTGAGAGTGCGAGGCGCTGATCAGGATGGAACCAGGCTCGATTCCGCAGGCGGCGTGAATTGCTTCACGCGCCTTCTCGACGGTAACTCGCATGACGAAGAGCGCGTCCAGTCCGACAATCGCGACCCGCTTGTCACCGTCCGTAAAGACGGCTGCCCGGACTTTGCATGGATCATGGAGTGACCGGTGGAACGACTTGCCGTATCCCCCAGGTTGCTCCATGCCAATTTCGGGCGTGATATCTCGCTCGGCGAAGCCTGCGAAAAACGGCTTCGACTGGGCTTCATCGGCAGCGATCAAGGTTGCGGCAGACTGTACCGTCAGCATCAGTGCCGATGCGATACAGAACAGCCGGCCGAGAGCGAAAGAACGGCAAAAAGTCGTCGTCACGGAATTCTCCTTGTGGATTCGTCAATGGCCTGCCGACTTTCGCCGGCGGAGTCTTGTTCGGGCGGGCACCGCACGCCTCACCCCGGTTTGTTGGAAGTACAGAGTCGCCACAGGACGGCGTGTTCCGGCTGCGATCGAGCATGCCGTCAATCTTATCCGGGAATGGTCGCATTGTCAGCCGGACAGGTTCTCGCGATCCGGTTTCTAAGTGAGTACGATGAGCGGTTCCTGCGACCGCACCGTCTTGATGATGACGCAGCGTTTTGAAGATTGCACAGTCCCCGTGACGATCGTCGTTCCCCGCGACATGAGAGAACGATCGAGGAGGAGTCGAAGATGAAACGAAACTCGAAACACGCCTGCGGACGATTGCACGCGCCCCGTTGGGTTCCCGCTGTGATGTTGCTTGTCGCGGCGACAGTGGTATCGGTTGCCGCTGCGGGCGATTTGGAGCCGCTGTTTGACGGCGTGAATCTCGACGGCTGGAAGCACACTGGAAACTGGGCCGTCGTGGATGGTGTGATTACACGGACCGGCAGCGGGGGCGATCTGACCTACGACAAACGGACTCTGCCCGACAACTTCGAACTGGTCTTCGAGTGGAAGGTTGCTCCGGGGAGTAACAGCGGCGTGTACTATCGGCCGGGACAATACGAATACCAGATTCTCGACAACTCGCAGCATCAGGACGGCAAGAACCCACGGACCTCAGCGGCGTCGCTCTACTTCTGCATGCCTCCGTCGCGTGATGCCACCAAACCGGTTGGCGAATGGAACAGCGGCCGGGTGATCTGCCAGGGGACCGTGATTCAACATTGGTTGAACGGCGAAAGGGTTGTCAGCTTCGATTACACCGATCCACAGTGGAAGGGTGAAGTCGAACTCTGGCGGATGCGGGGAGCCGATCCGTCGGATCGAAACGCCAAGCTCTCTCTGCAGGACCATGGCGATCCGGTCTGGTACCGAGGAATCGCGGTCCGTGAACTCGCTGCCGACGAGAAACTCGATCTGTCACCTGTGCAGCCGCAGGCTGTTCCGCCCGCGGCCAAAGTGGCCGAAGAGGACAAGGCCCGCCGCATCCTCAAGGGACGTCTGGGTGGCCGACCGCTCGAAGAGCCGATCATCACGGCCGTCTATCAGCGGGGAACCGCGGGTTACCACACGTATCGGATTCCCGGTTTGTTGGTCACGCCAGCGGGCAGTGTGCTCGCGTTCTGCGAAGGTCGCAAAGACGATGCCGGCGACCATGGCGACATCGATCTGCTGGTGCGGCGCAGCGTAGACGGTGGCTTCACGTTCGATCCGCAACAACTGGTCTACGAAGAAGGAAGGACTGCGAAAGTCACTATCGGGAATCCCTGCCCGGTCGCCGACCAGACAACCGGTGTCGTGTGGATGGCCTTCTGCCGCGACAACAATGACGTGCTCGTCACGTCGTCTGCGGACGACGGCGTGACTTGGAGTCGCCCCGTCGATATCACCCAGGACATCAAACCCGAGGAATGGGGCTGGATAGCCACCGGTCCCGGACACGGCATTCAACTGACGGTCGGGCCGCACGCCGGGCGGCTGGTCATTCCGTGCGACTGCGGAGTCGTCAAGGGACGCGCCAACTGGGATGCGATTGGTTACTCATTCGTGATCTACAGCGACGATCACGGTAAGACCTGGCAGCGAGGAGAGCTTGCCGGTCCCGGCATGAATGAGTGCGAAGTGGCGGAACGTGCCGACGGCACACTGCTGCTCAGTATGAGGAACTACCGCAAGAAGAATCTGCGGGCATTTTCGGTGAGTACCGACGGTGGAAAGATTTGGACGACACCCGAGCACGAGCCGCAAGTGTACTGTCAGACTGGCCAGGCCAATCTGCATCGCGATCATAAGGGAGAAGTGTCTCGGATGTTGTATTCCGGTCCCGCGGGTCCCGGTCGGGCAAACCTGACGGTGCGTGTCAGTCCCGATGGTGGTGCCAGCTGGCCCCACAAGCGTCTGTTGCACGACGGACCGGCTGCATACTCCGACTTGGCTGTTCTGCCGGATGGAACGGTTCTCTGCCTATATGAAGCCAGTTGGAAGAATGCCTACGACGAGATTCGCGTGGCACGAATTCCCCGCGACTGGCTGACTGCCGACGATTAACACCGACCTGGTCTGCATTATGGAAAGCTGTGGCCGCGTTTGGGCGCGGAAGAATCTGCCATTCAGGCAGGTTCCGCCGCCAGAAGCCGCTACTGTTCCTGGCAGCGCGATCTAGTTGAGTTCGCTCAGCAGTTTGACAAACCTTTCCTCGCGCAGTTTGCGCTGGCTATTCCAATCGGTCGTTTCGATCTCGCAGGTCAGGACCGGTTCCAGCCACTCCGCTGAGAATGGTGTCTTGACGAACGGGCGCGACCGCGGAAGTTCGGGCATCCGCTTCAACAGGTGTTTCTGGGTTGCTTGGGGGATGTCGTCCCACAGAATGCGCCCGACAAACCTCAGCTTGTTGTCCACCAGGCTTGCCAGCAACAGTGAATCGGGCGTCTTATCGAACCGCGTCGTATAGCCCACGATCAGGCAGTCGATGGATGTCCGGTTGGCCGCCGACTCCTCTTTCGATTCTTGGCCCTTCAGTCCGCCGCCAGCCGCTCCGTCCTCTTCTCCGGTGAATTCGTTGACGGCATCTTCGAGACTGGCTGCTTGAGACTCATCCGGGCGTTCCTGACGTGCCTGATCGACAATCGCGTGGACGAGATTTGCCTTTGGAGCCGGCTTCACGCCCCAGTCATCGAAGACGACCGAGTAGCGAATCCCGCCAATGATGCCCATGGCACACAGTATTCCCGTCAGGCCCCAGCTACCGGCCCAGACTTGCCAGGTCGTTCCCGGCAATCTCTTGAAGATTGACATCCAGACAGCCAGGGGATTCATGATGACATCCCACGGCTTCACTTCGCCCATCCCGCCGAACAGGGCACGAATGTAGCCCGTGAGATGGCTGGCAAGGACGGCTCCACCGCTGACAATCAACATCCAACAGGAGATGGTCCCGCGGAACGGATCGCCCGCGTCAAGTTGCAGATGGGTGGCGATACTCAGGCCGAACAGGCCCAGAATACCGGCCGCCAGGACCCAGGACCAAAGAGGGAACAACTCCAGAAGTGTCGCGGGCTGTTCTGCAACAACTTCCTCTTTCGGGCCGACGTCGATGCACCGCTTGAGCTTGGGATGGTAGCCACAATCGGGACACCACGAGGAATGTCCCCAGGGAGTCGTCGATTCGCATTGGGTGCAGGTCACATCGGCCGACGATTCGGCATCCGTCGTGACGTCATTCCCGGAAGTTTCAATTTCCGCAGTGTCTACCAGCGAGGCTGTCGTCGGCATCTGCACTCTCTTGGGGATCAGAATGTCGTTGGTTGCCTACACCCGAAACGATGACGGCGCAAGCCGACCAGCCCGGGAGACTCTTCTGAAACGGTAGCTCAGGAATGACGAGCGCACTGAACGGAGCCAACGGTCGGCATTGACTCCGGCGACACTTGGCGGGGCTGTAGCGGTCGGACCGATTCTACGGTGCCGCTGTCGGACGGTCGTGAGGGGTTTGCAGTGGAGTCGACGTCAGGCCTGTGTCGGCTGCGGGCGGGTGGAGTGGCCGGACGAAACATCCGCCTCGGACATCAACTGCCAGTCCTTCAGCTGCAACTGGACCGACTCGAAACCCCGGTAACGATTGATACTGGGGGCGAAGCAGATCGCCAGGTCTCCCGTGGATGCTTCCAGTTCGTCGGCCCAGTCTCCCTTGCCAAACGCGACCGCACGGAGGACGACGTCGTGCTGCTTCAACGTCAGCGAAAGGTGGCGGCCACCCCCTCCCATACGTCGGGGCGGTTCGGCCAGACGGACGTTGTTGGCCACAAACATCGGCCGCGGGTTCTCGCAACCAAACGGTCCAATCTTGTCCAATTCGAAGACAGCCCGCCGTGTCAATTCGGTAAAGGTGACTTCAGAATCGACGGCCAGTTCGACATCGCTGGGAGCCACAGTATGGTTCTCGCCGACATACTGGCTGAATTGATCCCGAAACGCGTCGACCTGGTCGCTGTGGATTTTCAGCCCGACAGCCGCCTTGTGACCGCCGAACGTTTGCAGATGGTCGGCACACGACAGAACTCCGGAGTGCAGATCAAAGCCGGCAAACGAGCGGCCCGAGCCTTGTCCCATTTGCGTTTCGCTATTCATCGAGATCAGGATCGTCGGTTTCTGAAAATGTTCGGCCACGCGCGAGGCAACAATTCCGATGACGCCCGCATGCCAGTCGTGGTCGGCCAGGACCAGTCCGGCAGCAGACTGCCAATCGGGATTGGCCTCAACCATTTCGCGTGCCTGTTTCAGGATTCGTCGTTCGACTGTTTGGCGATTCTTGTTGAGTTCATCCAAATAGCTGGCCAGCGTGGCGGCACGGTCGGCTGACTGCGTGGTGAGCAGTTCCACAGCCAGGCGGGCCTGTCCCAAACGTCCGGCCGCATTGATTCGCGGCGCAATCGCAAAGCCGATGTCATCTTCGGTGAGGATCGACTGCTTGCCAATCTCGGCAACTTGCAACAGGGCTCGCATTCCCGGCGTCGCGTTT
>CALJUK010000919.1 GCA_937975745.1 uncultured Planctomycetaceae bacterium
CAGAAGCGTCAGCAGCCAGCACAGAGTTCTGATCGCCGAGGGCCGCTTTCCGCTCGGCCATCAGAACTCCGATCTGGTCCTTTGTCAGTGGTCCGCGCAGGTAGGACAATGCCCAGCGGGACTCAAAGACCACCGGCATGTCCTCATGGACGTTATTCATCAGGAAGACCCGACTGCCGAGCGAAGCGAGAGTCGCTTCCATCGTTTTGCGGTCAAATGTCTGTCCCGCCTGCAGCGACGCTCCTTCCAGACCTTCCAGTACGCGGGCCTTGTCTCGTTCCGTCTGGAGCCGACCCAGGAACCATGTCCCCGTATTCGAGAGTCCCTTGTAATCCAGGTCGGCCGGGTTCTGTGTCGCCAGGACAATTCCCACGCCATAGGCGCGGGCCTGCTTCAGGAGCGTCAGCAGCGGACCCTTCGAGGGTGGGTTGGCAACCGGCGGGATATAGCCGAAGACCTCGTCCATATACAGGATGGCCCGCAGGCTGGAGGTCCCCGATTGATTGCGCGTCCAGGCGACCATCTCGTTGAGGAGGATCGTCACAAAGAACATCCGCTCGGCTTCGGACAAATGAGCAATCGACAGGATGGACAACCGGGGACGGCCTTCAGGCGTATACAGCAGCGACTGAATGTCCAACGGCTCTCCCTGCAGCCAGGCACCGAATGATGGCGATGCCAGCAGGTTGTTCAGACGCATGGCCAACGCCGCCCGGTCGGACGTCGGGAAGAATGTTTCCAGATCGGCCACGCCCACGCGATCGAATGGCGGAGACTGAATCCGCCGGATGAGCTCTTCCACACTGAGGTCTTCGCCGGCTAGCCAGCCGTGCTGCAGGATATTCGAAATCAGGATGAATTCGCGGCTTTGCAGCGGGTCGATGGACAGGCCCAAGAGCCCGAGCAGTCCTCCCGTGGCGGCTGCTACTTGCTCGCGGAGTGCGTCCCCATCGTTGCGGATTTTGACCGGGGGCGCGGCGAACGAACGGAGAATAGCCAACGGCAGGCCCGCAGAGCTGCCGGGAGTGTAGATTGCCAGGTCGACAGACTCGCGGAATTTGCGGATCCGTTCGGGTGTCTGGTCCCATTCCTCCAGTCCATGACGCCACCGTTCGGCAATGCCGGCCGCGTATTCTTCGGGAGTTTGACCGGCCCGCATCGCCGCACTGTTGTCGATCCACGGGCGGAACTCCTCCGGACTGAGCTCTGGAAACGTTAACAGCAGGTTTCCCAGGTCCCCTTTGGGATCGATGGCGATCGCCGGAATCGAGTCGATGGCGGCTTCTTCGAGAAGAGACAGGCAGAGGCCCGTTTTGCCACTCCCGGTCATTCCGACACACACCGCGTGGGTGGTGAGGTCCTTGGAATCGTACAACAGGGGGGTCGATTCCCGCCGTCGTTGGTCCAGTGTGTATTCGCGTCCCAGGTAGAAGACGCCCAGCTTTTCATAGTGCTGCATGGGTGGTTCTCGCGTCGAACGACTGTCAGAAAGGACCTTTAGCCTACCCGAGTTCATCGGCGGATTCATCCCTTAGAGGACACGTTTGCCAGAATGTGGTCATTTGTTTCCAATTCTGTGGAGCGGTCTTGCCTCAGTTTGCCGATTCTGGGAACATCCCGGCCCGGTTGTCGGGGAGGGACCGTGCCACAGACGTGGCGAACCGAAGTGACTTGCAGATCAGGGATTTCGCGTCTGATGCGTCGGCTGTTTACACTTCTACTGGGAATTGGATTGGGCGGTTGTGCCGTCTACATCGGATTCAATTACCACGTCTTACAGACCAACGATGGTTTGCTGTTTGTTCCCAAAGTGGAGGCGGATTTGCAGGATCCCTACTGCGATGTCCGTGAATGGGGAGCCGACGACTGGAGTGGTCACACCAAGTTGACGGAAGCCGTCGTCCGTTATGGGCGGGGAGACTTGGTCATTCGGACATCCTCCCAGAATCTGATCGATCGAGTCTTCGACAAACTGGGGCGTGGCGGTGGGAAGTGAATCAGCTGGCAGTGCAGCCGCTCCCTTCCATGCGATTGCTTGTTTGGCCATCGTCCTGGGAACGCTGATCGGGTGTCATACGCCGTCGATTCGGGCGACCGGGCTACCGACGCGTCATTCGATCGAAGCCGATCAGCTGTTGATGCTCAGCAACTTCAAGCTGGAGCGGGACCATCCCCTTGTCCAGGATCTCATCGAACTCCGCACGCGTGTGACAACCGAGTTGGAACTTCCCGCCAACAGCCAGCAGGTGGTCGTCTATCTGTTTGAGACGGAAGACGAATACCGCTCGTACCTGGAACGAACCTACCCGGGGCTTCCACCGCGTCGGGCCTATTTCGTCGGGACATCCCACGAACTGGCTGTCTACACCTACTGGGGAGACCGCATCCGCGAAGACCTCCGGCATGAATACACCCACGGCCTGTTGCACGCCTGTCTGATGGACGTGCCGTTGTGGCTGGATGAAGGAATTGCCGAGTACTACGAAGTTGTCGGAAGTGACGGGCATAATCACGAGTATTCGGCACAGCTTGCCACGTCGATCTCCAACGGCTGGCGTCCAGACCTGCCCCGGCTGGAGAAGCTCAACAGCGTGGCTCAGATGCAGCGTGTGGACTACCTGGAATCCTGGGCCTGGGTCCACTTTCTGTTGCACTCCTCGCCCGACAGTCGTCAGTTGCTGATCGACTATCTTGCCGACTTGCGGCAACCGCCCGTCACACGTCAGTTGAACCAGCGAATTCAAGCCGAATGGCCCGATGTGACAACCCGGCTGCTCAATCACATCGCGGGTTTGGCCAGCTCGCTGAACTGGCAGCCTCCCGGTTAGAGTTGTGTCGTGGCAACCTCGCATGTCGATGTCGATGTCGTCATCGATTTCGGTGACGGTGACGGTGACTGTTGCGACTGGTCTCGATGCACCTTGCTGCCGATCACACATTCCTGGTCGGGATGCTCACCAATGTTCTGTGGGTGTCTGCTAAGACATTCCTCGCCGGCGCAAAGAAAACGCCCCGGTGCTGGAGACGTCCAAACACCGGGGCTCGCAGGGAGATCACGTTCTGGTCAATCGCCTACTTTTTGCGGGGAACCACCAGGAATCGCGTCCCGCGCGGGCTTTGAACCAGCAGCAGAACGTTCTGGTCGTCCTTCAAGTCGGAGATGGCCTTGGTAAATTCATCGACGGTCGAGATTTCTGTCGAACCGACTTTGCGGATGATGTGTCCGGTGCGGACACCTGCTTCAAACGCCGGGCTGTCGTCGTCGACGGACGAAACGACCACGCCTTTGGTCTCTTCGCTGTATCCGAGCGCCTTGGCCGAGTCAGCGTTCAGTTGGGTCACCTCGATTCCCAGGTCGCCGACTTCGCGGCTGTTGGTGTCGGGAGTGGCTGATTCGCTCGATTCGGCGGAAGTCAGGCTGAACTCCTTGGGCATCTCTCGCAGTGTGACATCAACGGTCACTTCCTTCCCGTCCCTGAGCAGGTCCATCTTATAGGATTCGTCGACGGCCAGTTGTTCGACAATGCCTTGCAGGTCTCGCGGGCCGGCGACTTTCTTGCCATCCAGCTTCAAGATCACGTCACCGGTTTTCAGGTTGGCATTGGCAGCCGGAGAATCCGGCATGACCTGGCTGACGATGACACCCTGGTTGACGTTTCGTTTGAAGGCTTTGGCCAGGTCGTTGGACATTTCCTGGATGGCGACGCCCAAGTAAGCCCGGTGGACGACACCACTTTTCAACAACTGGTCGGAGACCCACTTCGCCATGTTAATGGGGATTGCGAAACCGACACCGTCGTATCCGCCACTTCGTGTCGAGATCGCGGTGTTAATCCCGACAACTTCGCCGCGCAGGTTCAACAATGGACCGCCACTGTTGCCCGGATTAATGGCGGCGTCAGTCTGCAGGAAGTCTTCCCGCTCGGCGATGCCGGGGCCACGACCTTTGCCCGAAATAATGCCGAAGGTCACGCTCATGTCGAGACCGAATGGACTTCCGATGGCCAGCACGCAGTCAGCAATCTCGGTTTGATCGCTGTTGCCCAATTGCAGTGCCTGCAGGTCCTTGGGGGCCGGAAACTTCACGACAGCGACGTCGGACCGGGGATCGGTCAGAATCTCCGTGGCGATGAATTCTCGCCCATCGTGCAGTCGAATCGTGACTTCGTCAGCGTTCGCGACGACGTGGTTGTTGGTCATCACGACCCCGGACTTGTCGATGATGAAACCGCTGCCCATGCCCCGTGGAATGTGCTTCTGACCTTCAGGCTGCTGGTTTTCGAAGAACTGCTTGAATCGCGGATCGTTCTTGAACAAGTCGCGGAAGGGACTGTTTTCGCCGAACGGATTGATGCCGGTGACAGCAACCGGCTTTCCCTTTGTTTCGATCGAGACAATGCTGGGCAGCGCGTCACGGGCGACACTGCGGAACGCGGAGGAGAGGTCGTCCGCGGTCCGGTGTCCGACTTCTTGTGCATCCTTCGGGGCCGAAACCGCCGGCTGGAACTGACCGACCGTCAAACCGAATGTCGTTGCCGCAATAGCCACGGCCACGAGGGCGATCCATTGCTGGTGCGGTTTCAAACGTGGCATGCTCCATCCTCCATTTGTCTTGTTGTTGTCGGTGACTGCAGCAGCCAGTTTAATTCAACTCTGGCGGAACTGCTGAGATTCCAGATGAGCCGCCGACCAGAATCCACACGCTGGTCCATCGGTGGCGACTTAGAATTGCAACTCTGGTGAATTCTGTTCATTTGTGCCTTCGCCCCGGCCAAACTGCGGGAATCGGGGGGAAGAATCGTTCGGCCAGCATCTGCGTTGGGGTCATGGCGCTCTGTGTTTATTGTACGTGCTCGCGAGCTGTCGCGTTTGGAGCTAGGTTGATTTTATCTGGACTTGAGGACCGGAATTTCGCCCAAACTGTCGAATCAGACGCGATTTTCGGAGAACAGGTGGACTTGGAAATCCGGGCTAGATGGCCAGTGAGCTGAGCTTCCCCGGAGCACTCATCGGCTGTTATGCTGTGGGATACATGCTGTAAGGCATGATCAGCGAAAATGTTGGGGAGAAGTTCGTTCCCCACGCACGCGATGGCGGCTGGTTTCGTCACCGCAGAGGGAGTCGTTCTGCAATTGCGAAATGCTGGCTGATGAAATTCGACATTGAACTGTGTGAGCAGAATCTGCGGTACCGCTTTCGAGATCGCAAACTGTTGGAGCGCGCCTTGACACATGCGTCGGTCGCTCCGACCCGGCTGGAGTCGAACGAGCGGCTGGAGTTCCTTGGCGATGCGGTCCTGGGCCTGGTTGTGTGCGAGTCGCTTTTTCGGCGGTTCGATGATCAGCCGGAAGGGGAATTGACGCGGATCAAATCGAGCGTTGTCAGCGGTATGACATGCGCGCGGGCGGCCGATCGGATTGGGCTGGGCGATGTTTTGATGATGGGAAAGGGGCTGACCAGCCGTCGCGAAATTCCCACGTCGGTCACGGCCGCCGGGCTCGAAGCCGTGATTGCAGCCATCTACCTGGACGGTGGTCTTGCGGCGGCGCGGGAGTTCATCGTGTGGGCTTTCGAGGTCGAGCTCGATGAGCCAGGTGGATCCGTGCACGGTCGCAATTACAAAAGCGAGCTACAACACTTTCCGCAGCGAGAATTCGGCGAAACACCCGGGTATCAGTTGCTCGATGAAAAAGGCCCCGATCACTTGAAGTGTTTCCTGGTCTCGGCGGTCATTGCTTCCGATTCGTTCCCGGCAGCTTGGGGACCGAGTAAAAAGGAAGCCGAGCAACTGGCCGCCAAGAATGCTCTGGAGCAACTCCAGCTGGACCTGGCCGAGAATGGGGCCGATCTCCAGCATAAGAATCTCTAGTCGTCTGTTGGCTGCGGATTGAAGCGTTCTGCGGCCGAATGAACGCGCTGTATCCGT
>CALJUK010000920.1 GCA_937975745.1 uncultured Planctomycetaceae bacterium
TGGCCGTAAAGGCCACCATGGCCGGATGAGGCCACTCGGCAGACGGGTCTTTCAGCAGCGGCGAGAGATCGTGCCCGTGCATCTTCCAGGGGAGTTTGATCCCCGCGAAGGAGAAGAATGTCGGAACCAGGTCGACACCGGCGACGGGGTGTTCGACGACTTGTCCCTCGGGAATTGTGCCCGGCATGCTGATAATCAGCGGCGAGCGGATCGTCGCATCGTAGGGGGCCAACTTCATCTGGAATCCATGCTGTCCCCAGGCAAAGCCCTGATCTGACGTGAAGACCACCAGAGTGTTTTCCAGTTGGTTCGTCTCTTGCAAGGCGGCCATCAGGCGGCCGACCGCTTCGTCGAGAGCCAGCACTCCCTGGTGATACTGGCGGACCCACTCGTTCAGCGTGTTGCCATACGTGTGATCTGAACCAGGGAGTTTTCGTTGGCCGGAGCGACGACTGGCGAGGACAGGCTCGCCATTGGGACCGGGCTTCCAGGCATTCATCTTCTGGACGTAGTCTGGTTTTCCGGGTCGCGGCGAGAAGATGTCTTTGGGAACGGGGACCTGGACGTCGGCGTACGAATCGCGATGCCGAATGGCCGGTGTGTAGGGGCCATGTACGGCTCCGTAGCAGAGCCAAAGATACCAGGGGCGGCCTTCTTCGCGGTGTTCGCCACGGATGAAATCTTCGGCCAGGTTGGTGTAGTTATCGGTCGAGTAGCCCCGCATCAGTTTCGATTCGGTCTTCTGGTCACGGCCGCTGAACTCCATGATCTCGTTGTAGTAATACGAAGTCGAGTTCTGCTGATAGCGCGGTCGATTCCAGACCGCCTGCCAGTCCCAGTCGCGACCCGCTCCAGTGTCGGTGCCCGTGTGCCATTTGCCGATATGTGCGGTGATGTAGCCGGTGGACCGGAAGACCTTCGGCCAGAACGGGCAAGCGGCCGGATCGTACGTGCTGCCCCGATACTGCCCCGCCATTCGCATCGACTCGACGCCAAACTGATGATGTCCTGTCAGCATGGTGGCCCGGCTGGGCATGCACCACGTTCCGATAAACGCATGGGCGAAACGAACACCACGGGCTGCCAGCGCGTCGATGTGCGGCGTGTCGACCCAATCCCAGGCTTCCGGGTAACAACCGATCGAGCGATGTGTGTGGTCGTCCGTGTAAATGAACAGGATGTTCGGCCGCGTATCGGCGGCGGGCAGACGGGCTGGCGTCAACACGCCCGCCAGCAGCAGGCAACCCAAGACGGCGCAGCGAAACCCCATCTGTGAAATGATTGCGGCTGGGGCTTGTCGGCTGGTGCGGTTCGCCATGGAGATTCTCCCAGTTGTCTGCGGCGATCAGAAGACGAAAGAGATGTTGTGTCGTGCGGAACCTTCTTTAGCAGGGTAACATTGCCAGATGTGAATTTCGACACCCGTCTGTGCATCGCGCCGTTGGCTTCACTCTTGTTCTCTTGACGAAACTGGGTTCGACATGTCGTTGCTCCGCTCAGACAGGCTGCTGATTGCGTTCGCCTCGGTGATGTGTGCGTTGCAAGCAGTGCCAACCATCGGCCTCGCGCAGCAGCCACCAGCGACGGCCGACAGACAAGTCGCCGAGCAACAACTGGCTGAGAATCTGCGGCTTGATCGGCCGTTGCGTGTGATGACGGCCAACATCTGGAACTATCAGGAGCCCTATGCCGCCCGGATGAAGCTGTTGCGAGCGCGGATTGAAGCGCTGTCGCCCGATTTGATCGGCTTTCAGGAAGCGGGCTGGGCACCCGGTGAAGAGCACCAGGTGTCGCAGCTGCTCAAGGACCTGGGTTACTTCATTCATCACGAACGGGACGGGATACCGCCGGCGGAACAGCCCACGAAAAAGCAACTGCTCGACGTGGCTGTTGCCTCCCGCTGGCCGACCAGCAAAGTCGAGTTGTGGCAGTTACCGGGTACCGGCAAAGCACTGGCCGTCCAGGTTGCCGTTCCCGAACCATTTGGACCGTTGCTGTTTGTCAGCACGTTTGGAACAGCCCGTTGGCAGTTGAATCGGGAGTCGTACCGCGAACAAGGTGCTGTCGCGCTGGATCAGCATGTTCGCGAACGGGCCAGCTCCGAGGGTTTTCCGCCGATCATCGCCGGTGACTTTGACGCCGTACCCGAGGCAGCTTCGATTCGGTATCTGACCGGGCTACAGTCACTCGCTGGAAAGAGCACGCACTATCGCGATGCGTGGGCCTGGGCGGGCGATCCCGAGCAAGCAGGCTTCACCTGGACCACACGCAGTCCCTACGTGGCCAAGATTGCCCGCGATGCATTTCAGGCGGACAGCCATCATCGCCGGATCGACTACATTCTGGTCGGTTCGCCCCATCATTACCGCCGCCTTGCCCGGATTGTCTCCTGCCGGGTGGTTCTCGATTCGCCCGATGATGCAGGTGTCTGGCCCAGCGATCATTTCGGCGTGCTGGCGGAGATTTCGACGGAGCAGTGACCCTGTGCGGTCAGACTTTGGCGTTCTTCTCTTCGTAGAGCTGCTCTCCGAGATCGATCTTTGACCGACCCGGCCTGCGGATGATGATTCGCTGGAAGAAGACGTTGTTCGGAAGCTGCGCGAATGATCCGTCATCGAGCTGGATGGTGGTAAACAGCAGATCGAAATTGACCACCTTGCCGGCGAAGTCTTCCGGAGGTGGAACTCGCAGTGTATCGCCCACGCGGAACGGGCGGATGATCAGCAGCAGCAGCGAGCAGAGTGTATTGCTGAGCACGCTCCAAACGGCGACGAAGCCGATGGCAACGAGTGCCATAACCCCGCTGATGGCCGCCACCGCGTCGCCCAGCAATCCGTAGACGTGCAACAGGAGCAGGATTGTCAGGACCACGCATGCGACGCGAAGAATGCGGCGGATCACACGGATCAATTCTTCGGGGAAATAGCCGCGCTCGCCCAGCCGGGTGGTGGCCATTGACGCAAAGCGGTAGACCACAACAGCCGCGCCTAAGACGAGGATTGTCGCACCGAAGGCCGCAAAGAAGCCAGCAATTGCCTGTCTGTACTCCGCAGGGATATCCATATCCGTTTGTTCGCTCTCCGTCCGCCTGATTGAATTCTGCCGGAGCGCCCGTGCCCCCCTCTTGGTGAAGACTAGAGCGCGCGGCGTTTCACTGTAGCAGGTTCCGGCGGCGCCATCTGCCTGATTTGCAGATCATTTGGTGTTTAAACGCGGCCACAATTGTCCGCAATGCGGACTGGAAGCAGTTTCAAAACCGGTTGGTGGCGAGTCTTCGGCCAGCATTCACAGGACCAAGACGAAGCACGAGGAGGTTTTGGAACTGCTTCTAGAGCGCGCTGCGCGTTGATGTGGCGCGATCTGCGGAGCTTAGGTAAAATTCT